>NZ_DBNG01000012.1:17043-205215 GCF_002299105.1 Methylophaga sp. UBA678 | reverse complement strand
TCTACCAGCTGAGCTATTCCCGCTGAGGAAGACGTGCATTATAGGCACTTAAATTTTTATGTCAACCCTTATTTCGCATCATTGGCCAAGCCGCTAAAAGATAGTAGTACATTGACTGAATCGTTAACCACGCTGCCGCATACAGGAGTGCTACACCAATTTCAAAAACTGGCAATCCAAATAAGGGCTTATAGTAAATCAGGCAGGCAATGGCCAGCATCTGGAAGGTGGTTTTCCACTTACCCATTTGAGATACCTTAACGGCATTTCTCTGTCCTAATTCGGCCATCCATTCGCGTAATGCGGAAACAATTAATTCACGAGCGATGATTAATGTCACAGGTATCAGGATGTACCAGACAGGACTTTTAAACAGGACCATAATCAACGCCATCACCACAATCAGTTTATCGGCGACCGGGTCGAGAAAGGCACCAAACGCCGAGGTTTGTTCCCACTTTCTTGCGAGATAACCATCCAGCCAGTCAGTAAACGCGGCAATGATAAATATCAAAGCAGCCCAGACTGATGCTGAAGGCATAGGTAAAAAATAGAACAGAATCAGAATAGGAACTAACAGAATCCGTAAGCAGCTTAAAATATTTGGTAAATTCAACATCTTGTGTCACTTAAAATTAAAATCATGTTTATGGTATCACTATGCGTGCTTAATGATCGCCGTGAAAGACATCATAGATTTTTTGAGCAAGGGATTTACTGATACCGTCCACCTTGGCTAAATCTTCCACACCAGCTCGCTGCACTTCCTGAAGTCCACCGAACTGTTGTAACAGCTTTTGTCTGCGTTTGGGCCCTAAGCCATCAATATGTTCAAGTGTGGAAGTTTTACGTGCCTTAGCGCGTCGCTGTCGGTGACCCGTAATCGCAAAGCGATGAGCTTCATCTCGCACTTGTTGCAATAAATGCAGGGCTGGCGAATCGGCTGTCAGCGTGACTTCCCCTTCTCTACCTACCAGAAATAATGTTTCCTCACCTGGTCGGCGTTCCGGTCCTTTTGCGATACCTAATATAGGTAAATCAGATAAATTGAGTTCTTCGAGCACTGCTTGTGCTTCTTTTATTTGGCCTTTACCACCATCTATTAATAAGAGATCAGGCCGCTTACCTTCGCCTTTCTGCAAACGCGTGAAACGGCGTGTTAATGCCTGATTCATCGCTGCGTAATCATCGCCACCGGTAATGCCTTCAATATTAAACTTACGGTAGTCCGCCTTAATCGCGCCTTCCAGCCCAAACACCACGCATGAAGCAACTGTTCGTTCACCGCGAGTATGACTAATATCAAAACATTCGATACGTTTGGGTAATTCATCCAGGCTTAACGCATCCTGCAACATCTCAAATCGCTGTAGTAAATTGGAACGGCTACTTAACCGTTGAGTCAGGCTGATATCCGCATTGGTAGCGGCCATCTGCATCCAGCGAACGCCCTGACCTCGTTGAGGTTTTCTCAGGCTGACCTTGTGACCAGATTCAGTTTGCAGCACATCCTGAATTAAATCTCTGTCTTCTGGCTCATGGCTAAGTAAGATTTCTGTGGGTACATTTTTGCCCAAATAATACTGAGGAACGAAAGCCGATAATAATTCCTCGGGGCTGCTTTCACCTGAGCCTTTTGGAAAATAACTTTTACTACCGAGGTTACGTCCACCACGGATAAAACAGACTTCAACCACAGCCATGCCATCTTTGACAATCGCTGCCAACACATCAAACTCACCTTGGTCTGAGCTGACATATTGGCGTTCCTGTACCCGACGAAGAGCAATCACTTTATCGCGAATAGCCGCAGCCTGTTCAAAGTCGAGCCGATGTGATGCGGCATCCATTTCGGCACTCAGATCATCCATGACCTGTTTGTTTTTGCCTTCCAAAAACATAATCGTGTGTTCGACATCTTTTTTATATTCTTCTTCACTGATTAGACCAACACAGGGTGCTGTACAGCGTTTAATCTGATATTGCAGGCATGGGCGTGAGCGGTTTTGGTAATAACTGTCTTCGCATTGTCTGACAGGAAAGAGTTTTTGCAGCAAGTTGAGACTATCCCTTACAGCCCCGGCACTGGGATATGGGCCGAAATAACGCCCTGCTTTGCGTTTAGCACCGCGGTGATAGCTTAACCGGGGAAATTTATCGCCTGATATTAATAAATAAGGATAGCTTTTATCATCACGCAGCAGAATGTTGTAACGTGGCATTAATTCCTTAATTAAATTGTTTTCAAGGATTAATGCTTCGTTTTCAGTGTGGGTGACGGTAGTTTCAATGGATGCGATCTGAGCGACCATGACACGTGTTTTGGCTGTTAAACCGGTTTTGCGAAAATAACTGGAAACACGTTTCTTAAGGTTTTTGGCCTTACCAACATAAATCACCGTTCCGGTGTCATCAATCATGCGATACACACCGGGCCGGCTAGTCAGGTTTTTTAGGAAGGAGGCTGAATCAAATTCGCTCGTTTTTGTTTGCTTAACTGCTTCAGCCATGTCTCATTTCAAGTGTGGTCGTTTTGTTTGGGTGCGTACTGTCGTTGGTAACATTTATGTGCCTGATAAAAGCTGTTGGCTGATAAGCCAAGCAAAATAAAGCCACCGATTAACGCTGGGACGTCAGTGTAAAAAAAATAAAACATCGCTAAAGCTGCTATTAACTCAGCACTGCCTATCGTTTTTAACAGTACGACATTTTCAATTCGTTTCATTATTATTCTCCCGCACCTTTGCAAGTTTATTCAAGCATATAATCACTTATAAATTATAAGGGATAATGTGCCTTATTCAGGTCTTTGTGACAAGACTTCTTCGTTTTATGTGAAAATAGACGTTTTTGTAACGAATCAGTCTAGTGAATCATACTCAGCCTAATCTGCTCAATCCCAAGCTACCGTCATCTAATAAAGAAGCCCTTTATGCAGGCCAGCTTTATGGCAGCGCTCAAGGTCTTTTATTAGCAAAAGCAGCGCAGCAACATGATGGTCCGTTGCTGGTCATTACCGATGACATGAATAGCGCACATCGTCTGGAATTAGAAGCAAAATTTTTCTTAGGGGAAGACAAAAGGCCTGTTTTACATTTTCCAGATTGGGAAACGCTACCCTACGATACCTTTTCTCCGCATCAGGATATCGTTTCAGAACGATTAGAAACACTGCATCAGTTACCCGACTTTAAACAAGGTCTGCTGATGGTACCCATAGCGACATTGATGCAACGTATTGCGCCCCGTGCATTCCTCGAAGGCAACACGCTGATTCTGAAAATGGGCGATCAATTCGATATTGAAAGCTGGCGTTTAAAGCTTGAAAAAGCCGGTTATCGTAACGTATCTCAAGTCATGGAGCATGGTGAATTTACGGTACGTGGCGCCATCATTGATTTGTATCCCATGGGGAGCAAACTCCCTTATCGTATAGATCTGTTTGATGATGAAATTGATACTCTAAGAACCTTTGATCCGGAAACACAGCGTTCGATAGACACTATCGATAATATTCAGCTATTGCCCGCACGCGAATTCCCGATGACCGAAGACGGTATTCAGTTATTTCGGCAACAATTCCGCCGGCATTTTGAGGGAGACCCACAACGTAGTTTTATTTATCGTGAAATCAGTGATGGTAATGTGCCGGGGGGTATCGAGTTTTACCTGCCTTTATTTTTTGAAGAAACTAACAGCCTGCTCGACTACCTTCCGGATAACACGTTGATTGTTAGTATTGCAGACCCACATGTCGGTGCTGACCGGTACTGGCAGGAAATCAGCGAGCGCTATCGTCAGCATCGTGTGAACCCAGAGCGACCACTGCTCGAGCCTCAACATGTATTCATTCCAGTTGAAGAATTATTCAGCTCCTTCAAAGCCTATCAACGTCTTCATTTGCAAAGCTTTGAGCATCAGGACAAAGCAGGTCATATCAATTACGGCTCAGGCATGCCGCCACAACTGACGATGAATGCGCGTAAGGACAAACCTTGCGAGGCGTTACAACAATTTATTGGTCAGTTTGATGGACGAATATTATTTGCCGCTGAGAGTGCCGGGCGTCGTGAAACATTACTGGATATGCTGCGTCAGCACGATATCAAATGTCAGCCTGTCAGTAACTGGGATGCGTTTATCCAAGGTGATGACAATTTAGCCATGACCGTCGCTCCGCTCGAGCAAGGTCTATTGCTAGGTAATGAAAACCTGGCTGTTATTGCTGAAACACAGCTGTTTGGCCAGCAGGTCATGCAGCGTCGGCGTCGTAGTCGTAAAAAACGAGACACCGATGCCATTATCCGTAACCTTGCCGAACTCTCTATCGGTGATGCAGTTGTCCATGAAGATCATGGGGTGGGTCGGTACCTTGGTCTGCAAACATTAGATATTGGTGATGTCACCGCTGAGTATGTGACTTTGGAATATGCCAAAGGCGATAAGCTTTATGTACCCGTCGCTTCTCTGGATTTAATCAGTCGTTATTCTGGCGCGGCACCTGAATTAGCCCCATTACACAAACTTGGCACCGGTCAATGGGAAAAAGCCCGTAAACGTGCAGCAGAAAAAGCACGGGATGTGGCAGCAGAACTACTGGATATCTACGCTCGTCGTGCAGCGAATAAAAAACAGCCTATGGGTATGCCGGATGAAGACTATGCGGCTTTTGCTGCAGCCTTCCCCTTTGAACCAACGCCTGATCAACAAGACGCCATTGATGCCGTTATCAAAGACATGTTATCTGAACAGCCCATGGACAGGCTGGTATGTGGTGACGTGGGCTTTGGCAAAACAGAAGTCGCTATGCGAGCCGCGTTTATGGCCGTACATTCCGGTAAACAGGTTATGGTACTGGTACCCACTACCTTGCTTGCACAACAACATTATGAAAACTTTAAAGATCGCTTTGCTGACTGGCCGGTGAAAGTCGAAGTGTTATCGCGTTTCCAATCAAAAAAATCCTTGGACAAAGTCAAAGCTGGTATCAGTGAAGGTAACGCTGACATCATTATCGGTACTCACAAATTACTTCAGCAAGATATTGATCCTAAACGTCTTGGCCTGTTTATTCTGGATGAGGAACATCGGTTTGGTGTGACTCAGAAAGAGCAGATAAAAAAATACCGTGCTCATATAGACGTACTCACGCTGACAGCAACACCAATACCACGCACTTTAAATATGTCGATTTCCGGTATTCGTGATTTGTCGATTATTGCCACAGCACCGGCACGCCGCTTGGCGATAAAAACGTTTGTTTTACAGTGGGATGCAGAGAAAATTCGCGAAGGTATGCTGCGTGAAATCAAACGTGGTGGTCAGGTTTATTTCCTTCACAACAAAGTCGAAGATATCGATCGCGTGGCCCGTGAAATTGAGGCCATTCTGCCAGAGGCCAAAGTGGCCGTCGCCCATGGACAAATGCGTGAGCGTGAGCTGGAACAGGTCATGCTCGACTTTTATCATCAACGCTTTAATGTGTTGGTTTGTACCACCATCATCGAAACGGGCATTGACGTCCCAACCGCCAATACTATTTTTATCGATCGTGCAGATAAGCTTGGTCTGGCTCAGTTGTACCAAATCCGTGGCCGTGTTGGTCGTTCACATCATCGGGCCTATGCTTATCTCATCACACCGCCACAAAAAGCCATGACGAAAGACGCGGTGAAACGTCTGGAAGCCATCGAGTCTATTGAAGACTTAGGCGCAGGCTTTACTTTAGCAACTCATGATATGGAAATCCGTGGGGCTGGCGAGTTATTAGGTGACGAGCAAAGCGGCCAGATGCAGGAAATTGGTTTTAATCTGTACAACGAGTTATTAGAACGTGCTGTCAGAGCACTGAAATCGGGTAAAGAACCTAGCCTGAATCAATCTGACCGCCACTTTGTTGAAATCGATTTACACGTTCCTGCTCTTATTCCTTCTGATTATTTACCAGATGTGCATACACGTTTGGTGCTTTATAAACGCATATCTGCAGCTCCTGATAACGAGGCACTACATGAACTTCAAGTCGAAATGATTGATCGTTTTGGTTTGTTACCCGATCAGGTCAAAACCTTATTTGCGGTTCATGAGCTTCGTTTTAAAGCGAAACTAATTGGTATTCGGAAAATTGATGTCTATGACCAAGGCGGGCGTTTGTTATTTGAAGAGTCGCCCAATGTGGATCCGATGACCATTATTAATCTTATTCAAAAACAGCCTAAAAAATTCAAATTAGATGGTCAGGACAAATTACGCTTTGTTGAAGACATGCCTGAAGCTGATGACCGCATTGTTGCCCTCGATAACTTATTAGATGCTTTACTAAACAAAAGCGCATGACCATTCAACACGATCGTAATTTCGATGATTTATTCGATAGGTTTGAAAGTAAAATCTACGATACTGTTAAAGGCGAATGGCGGTTACGTTTATTAAAAGAAGACCTGGCCCAATTCGCTGTCACATCGCCTATTACAGTGTGGGATGCAGGCTGTGGCCAGGGGCAAATCAGTCTCTGGCTGGCAGAGCATCGTCACCAACTGACGCTGTGTGATCTGTCAGAAAAGATGCTTGATACGGCTAAAACTCATTTTGAACAGGCCAATATCAAAGCCACGTTTTATCATGAGTCAGCACAAAGTCTCGCTAAACAGCTACCACCATTTGATTTAGTGTTGTGTCATGCTGTGCTGGAGTGGTTAAGTGAACCACTTGCATCGCTCAAGACAATCATGGACAAAGTTAGGCCTGGTGGCTATTTATCCCTATTGTTCTACAACAGAAATGCCATGGTCTACAGCAACGTTTTAAAAGGCGGCTGGCGACTTCCCCCCATACTTAATGATAGTTACATTGGTAAAGGTAATAAATTAACGCCGCCAAACCCACAGTTTCCACACATTATTCTTGATGAAATGCGCCATGCTGGGTTCTCCATTGAGAAACATACAGGGATTCGAGTGTTTAATGACTACATGAGCCAACAAGCCAGAAACAACAGTGATGAGTCCGTATTGTTTGAGCTAGAGCATCAATATTGTCGCATGCCGGTTTATCGTGATATGGGCCGATACATTCATTTATTAGCGAAACGAGAAAATTGTTAGGAATTTTTTAACACGCGGCTTATCAAACGTATCGTCTCTGCTACAATAGCCGCTATTTTTTAGTGAATCCAATCAATTATCCTTACAAGGTTATTATGTCTAAACTATTAGTTCTGATTGCTTCTTCTACTGTATTTTTAAGCGCCTGTATTCAACAGGGTCCACAAACACCGCCCGTCTCACCTACTGAGTTAGCTCAATCTCTGCAAGAGACCGAATCTCGCCTCATTCAACAAATTCAGCAGCAATGTGAAAGCTTGAACAAGCAAGAGACAGCACAAGCTGATGAACTGCAAAAGATCAGCAAAGCACAACGCCAGTTTGATGGACGTTTTGATGTGATTGAAGGCAAACTGGATACCGTCATCGTCAAACAACACAAAGGTGATGCTGCTCCCCCACTTTGTCCCAAACCTGCTGCATCGGTAAATACAAACAATATCGGTAATAAACTGGTTGTCGGTAAAACAGAATGGCTGTGGATTGAGGCCATCAATCGTGTTTACGAGGCTCGTGTCGATACCGGAGCCACCACATCCTCTATCAGTGCGCTGGATATCACGCCATTCGAGAAAGATGGCAAGAACTGGGTACGTTTCCGTTTAGCACCAGATGATGGTGACGATAGCTTTGAAATTGAAGCTCCCTTAGTGCGTTACGTCAAAATCCGTCAGGCCTCGACTGATACACTCGACAAACGTCCAGTAGCCTCACTAACTGTTCGCTTGGGTAAGATGACCGAAGTAGCTGAATTTACCTTAAATGACCGCACCCATATGACCTACCCTATCCTGCTGGGACGTGAGTTCTTACGTGATGTAGCTGTGGTAGATGTGGCAAAAGACAATAATCAACCCAAACCTGAAATTGTTAAAAACCAGCCACAAGCACCTTCAGTCAGTAAAAGTAAGAAGAAATAAGGAAACCAGGCCATGACATCTCGTAAAGCGTTTTATTTGATAGTGGGCTTACTGATTGTCACAGGCCTGGGATTAACATTACATAGACATTACACCTTTGATATTCCTTGGCTTCCGGGGGAGCAGCGTCAAACCTGGTCTATCGAAGCCAAGGTTGAGTTTGATGCACAAGATAAAGAAGTGCTGGCATCACTTGCCATACCTGGAACACAACCCGGCTTTACGCAACTGAGCCAACAAACTGCCAGCCCAGGCTATGGTTTGTCTTACACTAAACGTGAAAATGGCGGTCAGCGTGCCGAATGGTCAATCCGGCAAGCTACAGGCGAACAAGCCCTTTATTACAAAGTGGATATGCTGTTAGACCCTTACGCTGTTCCACCAGAACCCAGCCAGCCTCCGGCGTTAAAAGTCAGCATAGAAAAAGAGCCTTACGCGACATCCGCTAATCAACTACTTGATCGAGCACAAGAGCGTTCCTCGACGCCATACACCCTGGCTAGAGAATTGATTCAGGAGTTTAAAAATCAATCACAAAACGCTGAACTCTTAGCTCAGTTGAAACCGCAAACGCAATGGATTGTTCAACTACTGCAACAAGCTGGTGTACCCGCTCGCCAAGTACATGCACTATTTCTTGAAGACGGTCGTCGCAGACAAGAGTTAGTCACCTATATTCAGGTATTTGATGACAGTGACTATCAATTGTTCAACCCGGAAACAGGTGAGCAAGGCAGGCCTGAAAATGTCTTACTCTGGGAATATCATTCAGGACCCGTTCTTGAACTGATTGGCGGAACCAATTCACACGTCACTTTCTCTATGATTCAGCAAGAGCTCCCGTTTGGTGTCGCCTTGAATCAGAAGTTTGCTGATGAAGCTTTGATAAATTTTTCACTCTATACCCTACCACTTGAGGAACAAGCACTGTTTAAAGGTATTTTATTAATACCTGTTGGTGTTTTAGTGGTTGTCTTAATGCGAATTCTGGTGGGCTTAAAAACATCCGGTACGTTTATGCCGGTTTTGATTGCCTTGGCCTTCATTCAAACAAGTTTGGTAACGGGCTTAGTCGGTTTCTTACTGATCGTGGGTACAGGCTTGTTGATTCGCTCTTATCTTTCCTATCTCAACCTGCTGCTCGTCGCCCGAATATCCGCGGTTATCATCATGGTGATAGGTATCATTGCGATATTCTCCATTCTTGCCTATAAGCTTGGTTTAACAGAAGGTATGAAAGTGACGTTCTTCCCGATGATCATTCTGGCATGGACCATTGAACGGATGTCAGTTTTATGGGAAGAAGAAGGTCCACATCAGGTAGTTATTCAAGGTGGAGGCTCTCTGTTAGTAGCTGTACTAGCCTACTTAGCAATGAATAACGAATTAATTCGTCATTTGACCTTCAATTTCCTCGGCATCCAGCTGATTTTAATGGGACTGGTGTTGATGGCAGGTAATTACACCGGTTATCGCTTGCTCGAATTAAAACGCTTTAAACCTTTAACCGAGGATCACCTATGAGCCTGAATGTGCTGAATTGGCTGAAAGAGGTCAAGTCTCGGTACGTTCACCCAAACAAGCTAGCCAAGATTGGTGTGCTTGGTATGAACGAACGAAATATTGCTTACATAAGCCGTTACAACCCAAGACGTCTCTACCCGCTTGTTGATGATAAATTACAAACAAAAGAAATCGTTCTGGAAGCGGGGGTTAATGCGCCAGACCTGATAGGCACTATCACTGAACAACACCAGGTCGATGACCTGCTTGATATTATTAAAAATACTGCAGGTTTTTGTATTAAACCGGCACATGGTTCAGGTGGTAAAGGTATTTTGGTGGTGACGGGGTCAGATGATTTCGGGTATCACAAAGCAAATGGGCAAATTCTTAAGCTCGCTGATCTTGAGCGACATGTTTCTAATATCCTGGCGGGACTATTTTCGCTGGGTGGTCGAACTGATGTCGCCATCATTGAAGCGCTGATTCAGTTCGATGATTGCTTTAATGGATATACATTTGAAGGTGTACCTGACACACGGGTGATTGTCTTCAAAGGTTTTCCTGTGATGGCAATGATGCGCTTATCCACATCTGATTCTAACGGTAAGGCGAACCTTCATCAGGGTGCCGTCGGTGTGGGTTTGGATATTGGTAATGGTAGTGCGGTGCGTGCTGTTCAATTTGACCGCCCCGTTATGCTACATCCTGACACAGGTAGAAACCTGCTTGATCTTCAGGTGCCACATTGGGATCAATTACTGCACCTGGCTGCATCCTGTTATGAAATGTCGGGCTTGGGTTATTTAGGTACTGATATCGTTTTAGATAGGAAAAAAGGCCCTATGCTACTTGAACTAAACGCCCGTCCTGGTTTGAGTATACAAGTGGCTAATGGTGTGGGTTTACTGCCACGGCTCAAGAAAATTGAATCTTTAACCAATGTGAAGAAAATGACGCTTGAACAGCGTATCGCGTTTTCAAAAGAGCACTTTTCTCGTCGATCATAATCAACAATTGTTTTACACTGCTGGGACATTCATGCGTTTGCTATAGGAGAGACTTATGTCATCGGTCAATAAAACCAGTAGTCTGATTCTTGGTGTCGCTTTATTTCTCGGTCTTAGTACCCTGGGTTGGTTTCTATCTAATGCTGCAATCGAATATAAAGAATACGAACGAACAGTTACAGTAAAAGGGCTAGCTGAACAAGAGTTCACTGCAGATATCGTCATCTGGCCAATCCAGTTCACTCTGGCAAGTAATAATTTACAAGGCTTATACAATGATGTTGATAGCAATACCAACACCATTATTTCGTTTCTGACCCAACAAGGTATAAAACGTGATGATGTCACCATCAGCGCGCCAGCCATCACCGACAAATCTGCACAGCAATATGGTGGCAATCAACGTGCTGAATTTCGATATACGGCTGTACAGACCGTCACTGTATATTCAGAGGCCATTGACACCGTCAGAGAAGTGATGGGGCAACTCTCTGAACTTGGCAAGCAAGGCATTGTGTTAACTGGCAATAATTACGCGGCTCAACCAGAGTATTTATTTACACGTCTTAATTCAATTAAGCCTCAGATGATTGAAGAAGCGACACGTAAAGCCCGTGAAGTGGCAGAAAAATTCGCTCAAGACTCAGACAGCACCTTGGGTAAAATTCGTAAGGCGCGCCAAGGCCAATTCAGCATCAGTTCACGCGACAACAATAATCCACAAATAAAAAAGGTACGCGTTGTTTCTACCATAGAGTATTACTTATCTGATTAATGTCAGAACACAATAAACGACACAAGGGCCGTGGCTCAGTAAATAACATCGATGGTCGTTTTAATGAGTTTCAACGCACTGAGGTTGATGATGGCTGGTTTCATAGTGAAGTCAGTCCTCTTTCGACAGAGGTAAGTGAAGAAACACCTCGTAAAATTATCAGTCGAAACCAATCACCTGATCTACCATTTCAGCAAACGATTAACCCTTACCGTGGCTGTGAGCATGGCTGCATTTATTGTTACGCCAGACCTACCCACGCTTATCTGGGATTGTCTCCAGGCCTGGATTTTGAAACAAAACTCACGGTAAAACCCAACGCTGCTGACTTACTTCGGCATGAGTTAATGGCAAAGAATTACCAGTGCTCAATACTATCTCTTGGCGCTAACACTGATCCTTATCAGCCAATAGAACGTGATCATAAAATCACACGACAGATACTCAAGGTGATGCTCGAATTTAGCCATCCAGTTAATATTGTCACAAAGTCATCTATGATAGAACGTGATATCGACATACTTAAACAACTTGCAGAAAAACAACTGGTACATGTGCAATTGTCTATCACGACCTTGGATAAAACACTTGCCAGAAAACTTGAGCCAAGAGCCAGCAGTGCACAAAGACGCCTGCAATCGATTAGCACACTAAAAAATAGTGGTATCCCTGTTTCTGTTTTAATTGCCCCTGTCATTCCCGTTCTTACAGATACAGAGTTAGAAGCGATTATTGATGCTTCTGCAAAAGCAGGCGCTAGAAATATTGAATATATTTTTGTGAGATTACCAAGAGAAGTCAGCCCCCTCTTCAATGATTGGTTACACAGTCATTACCCAGATAAGGCTGAACATGTCATGAATCGCATAAAAGATTCCAGGAATGGCAAAACCAATGACCCACGGTTTGGTTTTAGACTTGAAGGTCAGGGGTTCTATGCGGATATGATCAAAAAACGATTCAACGTAGCGGTCAAAAAATACCCCATAAACCAATCTTCATTGGTTCTACGAACCGACTTATTTCACAAACCATCAAAGCAAATGGATTTGTTTTAGAAAAGAGCATCTTTATTAGACATAAAAAAGGGGAACCGAAGTTCCCCTTTCAATCTAACTAACAATTGTTAACTTGATTTTTGATTTCAAGTTTTATGCTGCTACTGCAGTTTTTCTACGCATGCCCAATAATCCTAATAAGGCTGGTGCGAATAAAAATAATGCAGCTGGTACAGGTACTGCAGATACTGATACATCATATTTCAAAATACTAGATGTAGCGTCGATAATATCAACAGCGTAGTACACACCAGCAGTTAAAAATGCTGTAAAGCTAAAGTCGCCAGTGATGTTGAAGTACTGTGTACTACCAGTGTAACCACCTGATGGACCTGTGATTTCACTGAATACAAGTACTGCACTATCAAGAGCAGTAAATGGGTTAAATGACCATTCAACCTTTACTGCAGTATCAGTGTCTGAGGTTAAATCGAAGCCTGAAGACCAACTGCTTGATTCACCTACAGTACCACCTGCTAAAACTGTACTGTTGTTGTTTACATCAACGCTTTGAGAAGCACCTGATGAACCAATTCCAGTCAAATTTAACGTAGCGGCATTAACACCAACCGAAAACAAAAGAGCTACAGCAAATAGCATCGCTTTTTTCATAATAAATTCCTATTTAATCTATGAAGCAATGCAACCCGGCCATCTCCAATTACATTAGAGATCCGTGGCTTTCCGACCCCGCCTCACGACGAGTTTGGCTTTATAAAAAACACATCACAAATAACTAATGATGTGACCATCTGAACTATTTCAGATGACTCGATGGTACAAATCACTGAATTTCAGAACCACACCAGTTAGTTAAATCTGGGATGTAACGCACAGCATTTGCTTGATCGCGTGATAATGATCACAAAAAAACTGTGAACTGGTTGTGAATTATTGCAAGAATTAACAATGAGACTTTCTATACACCGGGAATATGGAGTTGCACTATCAGCTTCATTGCGTTATCGCTAGATAGCAGCGAACGCATGTCACTTTACAAAAGTTAACTTTTGTAAAGAAAATACAAAACACGTTATTTTCTATCGCGTCTGGTTGGGTTAGAATTTCCTTGCTGGTAAAACCCAGCGCTCAATTTCAAAGCCAACCTTGGTGTGAGCCAAGCACGGAAAGCTACAGGTCTCAATTCTACTGATAAAAATGAGATGGCTGAGTTGCATTTTCACTTTGCGAATAAGGAAAATGGCATGAAAAAAACGTTACAAAACCTTCTCTTGGGTGGCTTCATTCTTGGAGCAATATCCACAACAGCTATGGCTGCACCTCAGCCCGTTGATTTGTCTTCATGGAAGGCAAATGGTAACGGTAACTGGGTATTACAGTCGGGTAATAATGCTGTTCAACAAGGAATCAACGGTACTCCAACCGTCTTTCACAACAATAAAAATAGCCAGGGCACGGCATTATCAGGTCAGATAACAGTAAAGACGACTGCTGACGATGATTATATCGGGTTTGTCTTGGGTTATAACAATAACGATCTAACCAACTCATCTGCTGATTATTTACTCATCGACTGGAAACAAGGAGATCAAACCTATTACGGTGCTGGTCAAAAAGGCCTGGCCATCTCACAGGTCAGCGGCGTATTAGGTGATAACTCTGGTGCATGGGCTCATGATCCAAGCAAAAATGTGACCGAATTAGCCCGTGCAACTAACTTGGGCGATACAGGTTGGCTGGATAATACAACATATGACTTTGATATTACCTTTACATCCTCTTTAGTTGAAGTTTTTGTCAATGGTATAAAAGAGTTAAGTATTACTGGTGCATTCAGTAATGGTTCTTTTGGTTTTTATAACTACAGCCAACAGAGTGTGCTTTATGCTGGAATTGAAGAAGTTGATGTACCATCTGCAGTTCCCGTACCTGGTGCATTATTGATGTTTGCTCCTGCTCTATTAGGATTTATCGGCTTGCGCCGTAAGGCAAAATAAAGTTCAGCAATAAAAAAAGCCGTGGTCTTTTTTGTACCACGGCTTTTTCACAATACTCAATATCTTGTCAGATAATTGAAGTGTCTCAGAAAAGTTTAAATTTCCCTAGCTAGAGCACGTTTTTTCTACGTAGACCAAGGAACCCTAACAGAGCTGGGGCTAAAAGAAAAAATGCTGCAGGAACAGGGACTTCAGAAACTGATTGCAATGATACGTCATATTTAAAGACGTTTCGATTACCATTCAGCAAATTAACAGAGGCAACTGTGCCTGCGTAAATCAAACCTGTAAACCTGAAATCACCTGAAATATCAAACAACTGAACTGGATCAACCCCATTATCAAAAGAAATGGTGGCTTCTGTCAGCGCAGCTACAGGATTAAATGACCACTCAATAATGGTAGAGGTATCTTCTGTTGTAGTCACATCGTAAGTTGAACTCCACGGCTCGTCACCGTTAGTGACGGTACCACTACCTAACACCGTGCTTCCTGTATCTACTGAGGTGGTCTGAGTGGCATTAGTTGACCCTGTTGGATTGATGGTGAGTGTGGCAGCATTAGCTGACACTGTGGCAAATAAAGCAATTGCAAATAGCATCGCTTGTTTCATATCATAAACTCCTTGATTTGTTACAAAGCAATGCAGCCCAGCCATCTCGTTCTTCATCAAGATCTGTAGCTTTCCGTCCTCGCCTCGCGACGAGTTTGGCTATGACAGCCCATCACGAACGTGTTGAGCCGAACATACCCGCTATGAATGTAAATCAATACCTTCTTAACGGGTACCAACAACAAATAGTTTGTTGTTGCTTCTACCCTAACATTGATAGATCTCAAGTTAAAGGGTGCGCATTTCGGCTTTTCTACTTAAAGATCCGTTTCTTTATTTCAATGGCGACTATCAGTGTTGCTGACTTTCAATCAATATCAACTTTTTTTGATTGTCGGACTGAAGCCAGAGCAGCACAAATAGCAGCACAATTATTTCTTGCATCTGTCATCGTGAGCTTGGGAGCCTTATTTTGCAGTATGCACTCAGAGAAATGCTCTATTTCCAGATTGAAATGATTGGCCTTTGGAATAGAGACGGTTTGTTCTTCCTCATCATTCCACCAGCTAATTGTGGCCTCTTCCGTTTCCGGTTGCCAAACGGTATGACATTTAATACCGCCTTTAGTCCCGATGATTTCATACTCGCTGCGTCTGGCATGCTCAAAACTCATTTCAAAATGAGCAAACTTACCATCCGTAAAATCAAATACACCACTCAAGCTGACATCCGCTCCACTGTCATTGAGCTTGGCCATCGCCATGGCTGCAACAGGCTCGTTATCAAACCATAGTCTTGCTGTATGAATAGCATAAGGACCAATATCCCACATGGCGCCACCACCATCGTTTATATCGCGATTGATCCTATACAGTCGAGCGGGTTTCATTGGAAAGGCAAACGCCGTTTTCATCGTGCGCACATCACCAATCTTGCCATCATCAATCAACTGTTTTACATAATCATGTTGGGGATGGAAGATATACATAAAGCCCTCCATCACCGTGACATTGTTTGCTTTCGCAGCTGCTTCAATCGCATCAATATCCGCCACCGTTAGTGCCATCGGTTTTTCAATCAACACGTGTTTACCGTGGTTTATGGCTTTCAAAGCCCATTCCGCATGCTCTTCATTCGACATGGGTAAATAGATAGCATCGATCTGTGAATGAGAAAGCAGTGCTTCAGGATCGTCCAAAGTCTCTACCTCAGTTTGTTCTGGCGCTAGTTTTTGCAAAACTTCTGCTGCAGCACCAGGACGACGACTAGCAATGGCGACCAATTTCGCATTAGCTGCTTCAACAATAGCGGGCAGTAATTTTTCGTTTACACGAGCAGCACCTAAAATTCCCCAGCGTAATTGTTTTTCAGCCATGTGTTTATATCCTTTTGATTCGAGTAAGTTACTAACATCATATCGACTCACCTTCACAATTCCAAACTGATAAAACCTCATGTTTCATAGTGTTTTTATCTCATAGCGATTGTCTTATGCTAGTTAACCTGTAAATAAAAATAATGGATTAAGGAGCAAGTATGACAATCGAAGTTGGACAGAAAATTCCCGCGGCGACACTCTCAGAATGTGTAGACTTTTCAGCAAGCAGTGGCTGCCCTGTTAACCCTCAACCACAAAATGTGCAATCACTCACAGAAGGCAAAACCATCGTTCTTTTTGGTGTACCTGGTGCATTTACTCCGCTTTGCTCTGAGGAGCATTTACCTGGTTTTATACGCCTTGCAGATGACATCAAAGCAGCAGGAGCAGATGAAATCTGGTGTATGGCCGTGAATGATGCCTTTGTCATGGGGGCGTGGGGTAGACAAGTCAACAATGAAGGTAAAGTTAGAATGTTGGCTGATGGTAGTGCTGAACTGACCAAGGCTATGGGCTTAGACCGTGACTTAACGGCCGGTGGCATGGGCGTACGCTGCTATCGTTTTGCCTGCATTCTGAAAGATGGCGAAGTGACATATATTGGTGTTGAAGGCTCGGGTGAGTTTGGTAAATCCAAAGCAGAAACCATTCTGGAAGAACTCAAAAAAGGCTAATGTCTTAGACTCTGAGTACATGGGGGAGCTCAACTCCTCCATGTACCATCATGTCATCACGCCAATGAAAAATAGTTTTAACGCCAGTGTTCTTCTACTTCACTTTCTCCACCAATAAAAATAGCGGAGGCGATATCACTGAAAATTCCGTGCTCAACAATACCGGGAATCGTATCTAAAATCATCGTCAATTCTAGACTATCCATATCCTTAAACTGCATATCCAGCACCAGACTACCACTTGCCGTGACAGCAACATTATCACCTGATGCATTTAGCCTGAGCTGCCCTTCTCCGCCCTGATGTTTTAGCTGGGTTAACACTAAACGCCATGCTTGCGGCATCACTTCAACTGGAATAGGAAAATTATCTCCAATATGTTCAACCAGTTTTGATTCATCTACTAATACAAAGAACTGATCAGCCGCAGAGGCCAATAACTTTTCATTCACCAAATCCTGACCGCGCCCTTTCAATAAGGTGAGATCCGGCGTGACCTCATCTGCACCATCAACATAGATATCTAGTGAATCAAGATCCGCTATCGATACGACAGGTAAACCCGCCTCACGTGCTTTGACTGCACTGATAGCAGAGCTACTGACAGTTTGAATATTTAATTTTTCGGCCTTACAACGCTTAGCCAGCGCTTCAATGAAAAAGTTAGCTGTCGAACCGGTTCCTAAGCCAACTACCATATTCTGCTCAACCAGATTGGCAGCATGCAGTGCCACTCGTTGTTTAGGATTAATAGCCATAGACAAACTCCTTATGCCATCATAAATAATCATCAGCTTACATAGCCAACACGTATAAAAAAACGGACAATCCTTGTGGTTGATGGTTCTTCGGTGAATTCCGTGCCCAAATATGATGCAGAAACTTGATGCCTTTCTCTATAGCTCATATCCTTAACGGCAACACTTCACTCGTTTTTCTCAAATCTCATTAAGGAAAAATAATGGCACAACTTGACTCCATTGTTGAACATATCGAATCAACTATCCATCAGAGTCTTCAGCCATACCAATTGAGCAGCATTGGTGGCGGTTGTATCAATAGCGCCTATCAACTGAAGACTGATCAACACACTTATTTCATAAAACTCAACCAACCTTCTTTGTCTTTGATGTTCGAAGCGGAAGCGCTTGGTTTACAAGAAATGGCGGCCACTAAAAGCGTGCGCGTTCCCGGCGTCATATGCCAAGGGACCACTCATGAACACAGCTATTTAGTGCTGGAATATATTTCTCTCAAAGGCTTAAGGGGTAATAGCAATATTGCGTTAGGGGAACAGTTAGCGCACATGCATAAAGTCAAGCAACCTTATTTTGGTTGGCAGATGGATAACACTATAGGCAGTACCCCTCAAATCAATGACCAAACACACGACTGGCTGACATTCTGGCGAGAGCAACGCTTGGGTCAACAACTCAAGTTTGCTGCACAAAATGGTTATTCTGGTCGAATACAATCCAGAGGTGAAAAACTGATGGATGAGCTGGATAAACTGCTCGAAAACCATCAGCCCCATCCATCCATACTACACGGTGATTTATGGGGGGGAAATGCGGCAGCAGATGAGAACGGGCAGCCCGTTATTTATGACCCTGCCTGCTATTACGGCGATCGTGAAACGGACTTAGCGATGACAGAATTATTCGGTGGATTTGGCCGAGATTTTTTTGCTGCTTACAATGCTATCTATCCTGTAGATTCCGGCTATTCAACGCGCAAAACCTTATATAACCTTTACCATATTCTCAATCATCTTAACTTATTCGGGGGTGGTTATATGGGCCAGGCTGAGTCAATGATTGACCAACTGCTTTCAGAAATATAACCGCTGAGATATTGGCTTTATTATATTTAATCTCATTTTTTATAATTAGTATTGAAATAAAAGAAATCAACAATGAATCAAATAAAAGTACTGTTTGTCTGTATGGGTAATATTTGTCGTTCACCTACGGCTGAGGGTGTGTTTACCAAGTTAACCGAAGATATGGGCACACGCGATCGTTTTCTCATTGATTCTGCTGGCACCCATGCTTATCACGTTGGCGAAGAACCTGATAGCCGTGCTCAACAGACCGCAAAACAGCGTGGTATCGATTTATCCTACATCCGTGCCCGTAAATTCAGCCAAGCTGATTTTGAAGAGTTTGATTACATACTGGCCATGGATACCAGTAATTATGAAATTTTAATCAACGCTTGTCCTGATGCATACAAACACAAAGTCAAAATGTTTCTGGACTATGCGCCGCAACGTGAAGAAAGCGATGTACCGGATCCCTACTACGGCGGGCAGAATGGCTTTAATCATGTGTTTGATCTTGTTGCAGACGCCTCTAAAGGATTTCATGATAGCGTCGTTAACTGATATTTATTTGTTCAGCTTAAATTCCGGCGTATTATTGCCCGGTCTCGTCATTCATAAGGATTATTGTCGTGAAATCAATTCTTCAAGGACGCCCATGGCTCCTATTTAGTTTCGCCGCACTGTTAGCTCTGCCTTACCCCGCCATGGCTGCAGAAAATGCGAAATTACTTGATTTAACCACTCACTGGGTCGGTTATGTCTCAATCTTGTTGTTTGTGGTGGCCTATGCTTTGGTTATCCTTGAAGAAGAAATCCATATGCGCAAGTCTAAGCCTGTCATGGTCGCGGCTGGCGTAATATGGGGCTTGATTGCACTCATTTATGCACAACAACCAGACTCTGAATATCACCACACTGCAGGGCTGATGATTCGACACAACCTAGAAGAGTATGGTGAGTTGCTTTTGTTCTTACTAGCGGCGATGACTTATATCAATACCATGGGAGAACGAGGCGTATTCAATAGTCTACGAGCCTGGTTAATCAATAAAGGCTTTTCGCTGCGCAGTATTTTTTGGATCACAGGGTTATTCGCCTTCTTTATATCCCCCGTAGCGGATAACTTAACCACGGCATTATTGATGGCCACCGTTGTAATGGCGGTTGGCGGCACAAATGTCAAGTTTGTGTCTCTGGCCTGTATAAATATAGTTGTTGCTGCAAACGCAGGTGGTGCGTTCAGTCCATTTGGCGACATCACCACATTGATGGTTTGGCAAAAAGGGGTCGTAGAATTTCAAGAATTCTTTAAATTGTTTGTTCCATCTGTTGTGAACTGGTTTGTTCCTGCACTTTTAATGTCAGTAGCCATTAAGAATGGACAACCCCAAGCAAACTCAGACCAAGCAGAACTCAAAGAAGGCGCTTTTGTTGTGGTTGGCTTATTTTTAGTCACTATCGCCATGGCTGTGTCTGCCCATAATTTCCTGCATTTACCACCTGTCATTGGCATGATGACTGGACTAGGCTTATTAAAGCTCTACGGTTACACCTTAAAAATGCGTGATAGAAAAACATTTATCAACACAACATCTGATGAAGAAGGATTACCAGGGGTTGAAGTTGAAGGATTAGATCGACGCAAACCGTTCAATATATTTCAACAGGTTGAGCGTGCAGAATGGGACACATTGATGTTTTTCTACGGCATTATTTTGTGCGTAGGTGGACTTGGCACCATTGGTTATCTCAACCTGGGTTCGCAGCTGATGTACGGAGACTTGGGCCCAACAACCGCTAACATTCTAGTCGGTATTGTGTCAGCCATTGTCGATAATATTCCTGTGATGTTTGCTGTGCTTTCAATGAATCCGGACATGAGCCAGGGACAATGGTTATTAGTCACGCTGACAGCGGGTGTCGGTGGTTCTTTACTATCGATTGGCTCAGCAGCGGGTGTCGCTGTGATGGGGCAAGCGCGAGGCATTTACACTTTCTTCTCACACATCAAATGGATCTGGGCGATTGCCCTTGGTTATGCAGCCAGCATCTATGTTCATCTCTGGCTGAATAGTGCCATGTTTTAATAAAACAAAACACATCTTCTCAATAAAAAAGGCGGTCATGAAACCGCCTTTTTTATCAGTCATATAAGCGTAATAACATTTCCGCGACACAGGCGGGTCGTTTGCTGTTTTCCACCTCAATTGTCACTTCACGAACTAATTCAAGCCCTCTTCTAAGCGGTGTTACAGCAATAATCCGAGTCCGAGCACGAATACGTTTTCCAACCCTCACCGGCGCAGGAAAAACGACTTTATTCATCCCGTAATTCACCAACATTCTGGCTTCAGGATAATCATTCTTTTCGGGGTTAACTGTATCCGTTAATTTTGGAATCAGAGACAGTGTCAAAAACCCATGTGCAATGGTTGTTTTAAATGGAGACTCATTTTCAGCTTTGACAGGATCGGTGTGAATCCACTGATGATCGCCGGTTGCTTGAGCAAATTGATCAATACAGGCTTGATCCACCAAGAACCACTCCCCCACGAAATTTTCAACGCCTAGATCAGCTTCAATGCGTTGATGTAAAGTAGCAAACTTATCACTGAGTTTTATAACAGGTTCTGATTCGTGAGCAATGGTTTCTTCACTGTCATGGAAAAAGTGAAAATATTGCGTCCATGGCAGAGAAAAATTGCGAATATCAGAGACTTTTTTATTGATCGTCTCAGGCCAGCTTCTCAGGGTAGTCTCTACGCGACTTTTTATTTCTGAGTTGATCGATTCGAGCTTCTCTTGGCCCTGTTTAAATGACTCTACCAGCCGCATAGTTGATCCTTTTTTTCAAACTTGAACGCCGAATTTTTGACTTATTCCCTAGTCATTAGTTTTTGTGCATATAGTGTGCCATAGGATGTGACTTGTCGTTGGGCAGATCACATTCTGATTTGTTACACGCTTGAGATAGCACAAAAAGCCCTCAGCGGTTACAATCTTCTGTTTCCATATCGATAACAGACACACCATGCTCTATAGCACAGACGACCTACGAATCACGGGGATTCAAGAAGTCATCCCCCCGGCGCAACTTCATGAAGAATTGCCGATTACTGATCAAGCATCTGAAACGGTTTTTAATGCGCGTAAAGCGACGCAGGATATTCTGCATAAACGCGATGATCGCTTAACAGTTATTGTAGGTCCGTGCTCTATTCATGATCCTCTTGCTGCTCGAGAGTATGCCACAAGACTGCAACCATTAATTGAAGAACTTCAAGATGACTTGCAAATTATTATGCGGGTGTACTTTGAAAAACCACGGTCTGTGGTTGGCTGGAAAGGATTAATCAACGATCCCTATCTGGACGGCAGCTTTAAAATCAATGATGGACTGCACATTGCACGTAAACTATTGCTTGATCTGGCTGAAATGGGTGTGCCTTCTGCTACTGAATACCTGGACTTAATCAGTCCACAATATATTGCAGATCTGGTGTCTTGGGGAGCAATTGGCGCCAGAACAACGGAGAGTCAAGCGCACCGTGAACTGGCTTCAGGTTTATCCTGTCCTGTTGGCTTCAAAAACGCAACAGATGGAGGTGTTCAGATCGCTGTCGATGCGTGTCTTTCAGCCTCAAAACCTCATCATTTTATGTCGTTGACTAAAGCAGGACGCTCGGCTATTTTCTCCACCACGGGCAACCCTGATTGTCACATCATCTTACGTGGTGGACGTGAGCCCAACTTTGATAGTGACAGCATCAATGCTGCGGCAGACGTTATAACCCGTTCCGGTCAAGATGTCAGAATCATGATTGATTGCAGCCACGCCAATAGTGGAAAAAACCACATCCAGCAAGAAACCGTTTGTCGCGAAGTCGCAGCCCAGATTGCGACAGGTGAAAATCGTATTATCGGCCTCATGTTGGAAAGTAACCTAATTGCTGGTCGCCAGAATGCAGAGTCTGGAAAAGAGTTAGTTTATGGTCAAAGTATTACCGATGCTTGTATGGCTTGGGACAATACTGAAGATTTATTAAGAGAACTGGCTGAAGCTGTACAGCAACGCCGACAAAAATAAACATCACTGACGTCAAATCCTCCGTGTCCAGATAACGGATAAGTAGCTCACAAATAAAGCATTAATATCACTCTAACAGCTTCGATATTAATGCTTTTTAAGCTATAATTACTGATTACCGTTTACAGCAGAATTGATTCCGTGCTGAAATGACAACTAATTCCTGAGAAAATCAGTAGGTTATTAAATGGCAGATTATGCCCTCATACTTATAAGTACGATACTGGTCAATAACATTGTCTTGGTCAAATTCCTGGGGCTGTGCCCTTTTATGGGTGTGTCTCGTAAATTGGAAACAGCCATGGGGATGGCTCTGGCTACCACCTTTGTCTTAACGCTGTCTTCTATCAGTAGTTATTTGATCAATGAATATTTGCTGGCCCCTTTTGGTATTGAGTTTCTTCGCACTATCAGTTTCATCTTTGTTATTGCTGTAGTTGTGCAATTCACAGAAATGGTCGTTCACAAAACCAGTCCACTGCTCTATCAGGTATTAGGTATTTTCTTACCCCTCATTACAACAAACTGTGCGGTACTAGGTGTTGCTCTGCTAAATGTACAAGAAAAACATGGTTTTATTGAGTCAGCACTGTATGGCTTTGGTGCTGCTCTGGGTTTTTCAATGGTATTGATTATTTTCGCTGGCATGCGCGAACGTCTTGCCGCAGCCGATGTACCTGTTCCATTTCAAGGTGCTGCAATCGGCCTGATTACTGCCGGCCTGATGTCAATGGCCTTTATGGGCTTTACTGGACTAGTGAAAGGATAAGCCCATGTTGACAGCGGTTATTGCTTTAACGCTTCTGGCGTTAATTCTCGGTTTGCTATTAGGCTTTGCTTCCGTCAAGTTCAAAGTTGAAGGCGATCCTATCGTCGATCAGATCGATAAAATTCTTCCTCAAACACAATGCGGTCAATGTAGTTTTGCAGGTTGCCGTCCTTATGCTGAAGCTATTGCAGCAGGTGAAGTTGATATAAACCGTTGCCCTCCCGGCGGCGAATCAACCATTCAAGCACTGGCGGACTTGCTCGATGTTGAACCTAAACCACTCGATGAAGAGTGCGGTGTTGAAAAACCCAAAATGCTTGCGGTCATTGATGAACAACGTTGTATCGGCTGCACTTTGTGTATTCAGGCTTGCCCTGTCGACGCAATTCTGGGTGCGGCAAAACATATGCACACAGTTATTGCTGATGAATGCACAGGCTGTGAACTCTGCTTAGAACCTTGTCCGGTAGATTGTATTGATATGGTTGAAATGGCACCTAATCCCAACACCTGGCGCTGGCCAGATCCTTCTCACGTCCAGCTAGAACGTGGAGAAAGAACATGACAAAAACATTAGGCTCATTTCCAGGTGGACTCAAGTTGCCCGGTCATAAGAAGCGGTCAACTCAAACCCCCATTCGGAAAACACCACTCGCAAAACGGCTGATTCTACCGCTGCAACAACATATTGGTAGCGCAGCTATTCCTATTGTTGAAGTAGGTGATAAGGTACTTAAGGGGCAACGAATTGCTCGTGCGGATGGCCATGTTTCAGTCTGCCTGCATGCCCCCAGTTCAGGTACCATTGCCGCCATTAATGAGCAGCCTATTCCTCATCCATCTGGTCTGACAGCACCGTGCATCACTATCGAAACCGATGGTGAAGATCGCTGGATTGAGCGTGAACCCGTAAATGACTACCGTTCACTTTCGACTCATGAAATTCGTCAAATCGTACGCGATGCAGGTATCGTTGGCCTCGGAGGCGCGGGTTTCCCAAGCTTCATCAAATTGAACCCCGGCGTTCATCACACTGTTGAAACACTTTTGCTAAATGGTGCTGAGTGCGAACCTTACATCAGCTGTGATGACATGCTGATGCGTGAACGTGCTGACGGCATATTGGATGGTATTGAAATCATGCAATACGCACTTCGGGCTCGTGAAGTCATTGTGGCGATTGAAGATAACAAACCGCAAGCCATTTCAGCTATGGAGTTGGCTCTGGCTTCTCGTCCTGATATGCATAATACACGCTTGGTTGTTGTACCCACTCGTTACCCAACGGGTGGTGAAAAACAACTTATTCAAGTTGTGACGGGTAAAGAAGTGCCAAGCGATGGTTTGCCGATTGATTTGGGTATTGTGAGTCACAATATGGGCACAGCCTATGCAGTGGGCCGTGCTATTTTTCATGGAGAACCGTTAATCTCCAGAATCGTTACGGTGACCGGAAAAGACGTGACACATGCAGGCAACTTTGAAACCCTTTTTGGCACTCCCATCTCTGAATTATTAGCGTACGCAGAAACACAGCGCGAACCTGATGAAGCCTTCATTCTTGGTGGTCCCATGATGGGCTTTAACCTGTCTGGCGATAACTTACCTGTGACAAAAACAGCAAACTGTATTCTCGCCGGTGTGGAGGATGCTGCGCCAGCACAGGAACCTTTGCCATGCATCCGTTGTGGCGACTGTGCAAGTGCCTGCCCTGCCAGTTTATTACCGCAACAACTTTACTGGCATTCACGAGCTAAAGATTTTGATCAAACTCGAGATTACAACTTATTCGATTGTATTGAATGTGGTTGTTGTGATTATGTCTGCCCAAGCAAAATTCCGTTAGTTTCCTATTTCCGCTTTGCTAAAACGGAAATTATGAACCAAGAACGTGAACGTAAGAAATCAGATCTCGCTCGCGACCGTTTCGAAACACGTCAGGCACGTTTAGAACGGGAACAGCGTGAAAAAGAAGAGCGTCAGCGTCAGCGTAAAGCAGCCTTAGCAGCCTCTAAAGCCAAAAAAGAACAACAAGAAAAAGCTGCCGTGACAGCCGAAGCGGATAGTAAGGAAACGGAGTAAATAATGGCGATATTTCGAATGAGCCCGCCATTTCTGGCAGGTACCAACCGCGTGACGCTGCAAATGCTGCAAGTCATTTTAGCGATGATTCCTGCAGTAGCCGCGATGGTTTATTTCTTTGGCCCTGCGGTCTTAATCAATATTACACTGGCATTAATCGTCGCCCTGCTCGCAGAAGCAGTCATGCTGACACTGCGTAAAAGACCGATTAAACCTTTCATCACCGATGGCAGTGCGGCAGTAACAGCCGTATTGTTGGCTGTCGCCATACCGCCGCTCGCGCCTTGGTGGTTAACGGTCACCGGGATTTTATTTGCCATCATTTTTGCCAAGCATTTGTACGGAGGTCTGGGCTACAACCCATTTAATCCTGCCATGGTTGGGTATGTATTGTTATTAGTGTCCTTCCCGCTTGAAATGACAACCTGGTTACCTGTTGACTCGCTTACAGACAAATCTCTCGATTTACATTCGGCTTTTCAATTAATTTTTTACGGTGAAACCAGCGCTGGTTGGACTGCAGATACTGTTTCTGGGGCAACGCCACTCGATACAATGAAAACTCAGATAGGACAATCGATTGCGCCTGTCTATATCGTTAATCAAAACCTATTTGGCAGTTTAGGTGGTTTAGGTTGGGAATGGATTAACATCTGGTTTGCCATTGGTGGTCTTTATTTACTTTATCGTCGCGTCATTAGCTGGCATGTTCCAGTTGCCATGATCGGCACATTGTTTGTGATGAGTGGTGTCACTTATTTGTTTGCCCCTGAAGTCACGGGCTCACCTCTATTCCACCTGACAAGTGGCGGCACGATGATAGGTGCGTTTTTTATTGCCACTGATCCGGTTTCAGGTTCGACAACGGTGAAAGGTCGTCTGGTATTTGGTGCTGGAGTAGGCGCTTTAACCTACATCATTCGAGTATGGGGAGGCTATCCTGATGGTGTCGCCTTCGCTGTGCTGTTAATGAATATGCTGGCACCGCTAATCGATTATTACACGCAACCTAAAGTCTACGGGGCCACGAAATAATGGCAGACCTAAAAAAGCACATCTTACGCGTAGGCGTGGTTTTGGGCATTTTTGCTATCGTCGCTACCACCATGGTGGCGTACACAGAACAAAATACACGTCAACAAATTAAAGAAAACGAACGTCAAGCATTATTGGATGCCATCAATATTCTGATACCGCATGAACAATACGATAATGCGATTTTACAAGACACCATCTTACTGCCAGCCACTGAAAGCTTAGGTACTGAAGAACCCACTCAAGTTTTCCGTGCTCGCAAACAGGACCAACCAGTCGCTGTCATCCTGACCGTTGTCGCGCCCAACGGTTACTCGGGACGGATTAAAATGCTGGTTGGGATTTATAACGATGGTACGCTGGCAGGCGTTCGTGTTATCAATCACAAAGAGACCCCTGGACTGGGTGATAAAATTGATGCCAGCCGCTCTGACTGGATTAAACAATTCGAAGGTTTATCATTAGAAAATCCATCATCAGCCAAATGGAAGGTCAAAAAAGATGGTGGTGCTTTTGACCAGTTTACTGGGGCAACCATTACACCAAGAGCTGTGGTGAGAGCGGTAAAAGGCTCGCTTGAGTATTTCAAAAATCATCGTGAAGCATTATTTGCTATCAATGAGGAAAAATCATGAATGCTTATTATCAGATTGTAAAAGAAGGTCTGTGGAAGAATAACCCCGCCCTTGTTCAACTGCTGGGTTTATGCCCCCTCCTCGCCGTAACGAACACCGTCATTAATGGACTGGGACTGGGATTAGCAACCATCCTGACCTTAGTGGCATCAAATGGTTTGATTTCGCTACTCAGAAACCAGATTCCTGATGAAGCAAGATTACCCGTTTTTGTCATGATCATTGCCTCAATTGTGACCATTATTGAATTATCGATGAATGCCTGGTTCCATGAACTCTACATTATTTTGGGTATTTTTATCCCGCTGATTGTCACCAACTGCTCCATCATTGGCCGTGCCGAGGCTTTCGCCGCTAGAAATTCAGTTGGACCAGCGTTGCTGGATGGGCTAATGATGGGTATTGGCTTTACTGCTGTCCTGGTTGTGCTTGGCGGCATGCGTGAACTGATTGGTCAAGGCACCTTATTCAGTCAGGCAGAGTTGATGTTTGGTGATATCGCAAAAAACTTCACTATTACTGTTATTGATGATTACCGTGGCTTTTTGTTGGCATTGTTACCACCGGGGGCTTTTATCGGCTTGGGATTAATTGTTGCCTTAAAAAATGTGATTGATGCCAGACTGAGTAAGCAACAAACAGTAAAAGTTGAAACCACAGCCGAAGTCGCTACGAGCAGCTAAGATGAACCAGGCTCAACGGCGTGACTTTTTTGCTACTTTAAAAGCACATAACCCGGCCCCTACGACGGAGCTTCATTACTCTTCTCCTTTTGAGTTACTGATTGCTGTGATTCTGTCAGCTCAAGCGACGGATGTGGGGGTGAACAAAGCCACGGACAAACTCTACCCAATAGCGAATACGCCTGAGCAAATTCTCGCCTTGGGAGTGGATGGCTTAAAGCAATACATCAAAACGATTGGTTTATTCAACAGCAAGGCTGAAAATGTCATCAAGACCTGTCGAATTTTAATTGAGCAACATAACAGTCAGGTCCCAGAAGATAGGGAAGCACTGGAAGCCTTACCTGGTGTTGGTCGCAAGACCGCTAACGTTATCTTAAACACCGTTTTTAAACACCCTGTCATTGCCGTAGACACGCATATCTTTCGTTTATCTAACAGAACAGGGCTGGCAAAAGGAAAAACGGTTAAGGCGGTCGAAGACAAACTTATGAAAGTTGTCCCGAAAGACTATCTGTTAGATGCGCATCACTGGCTAATATTACATGGCCGCTATGTCTGTCTGGCGCGTAAACCAAAATGTGACACCTGCTCTGTCACCCAATATTGTGACTATTACCGTGACCAGCAACGTCGTCAGTCACGAACTGCATCATAATGTTTGGTCAAAACCGACAAGAAATCAGACAAGTCTATTTCGATGTGTGGAAGAAATTCCATACTAGCGCCCCCCTCACTGAGCTCGAAAAACACATCGCTCATATCATTGAGCTTCATCCCGAATATCACGCCTTATTTAATCAACCAGATAAAATCGATCAAGACTACTTCGTTGAAGCTGGCGAAACCAACCCTTATTTACATATGGGGTTACATCTGGCTCTGCACGAACAGATTCAAACAAACAGACCCCAGGGTATTCGTGACATCTACCAGCAATTACTTCATGCCAAACAAGACCCACATCACTGTGATCACATGATGATGGACTGTCTGGCGCAATCAATATGGCAAGCGCAACGTGATGGCATGCCACCATCAGAAGACGAGTACCTAAACGCTTTGAAGCAGCTTTTGCCATAAATCACAGCAACTTAATTCATACTATTGGGTCATTAACATCAAATAGCCACAAGCGGAGCAAAGTGAATGAAAGCCTATGGATTTTTTCAAGCCAATGGACAAGCACAAGAACTTGAGCGCGAGACACCCTCACCCAAAGGGCATGATCTTCTTATCAAAATAGAAGCGATTGCTGTTAACCCTGTTGATACAAAAATTAAAGCCAGCCTGGATGACAATAATGACAAGGCCAAAATTATTGGTTGGGATGCCTCTGGCACTGTTGTCGAGACAGGTGACGATTGTGAATTATTTAACGTGGGTGATAAAGTTTTCTACGCTGGTGATGTCACGCGTGATGGCTGTTATGCCTCACATCAATTAGTTGATGAACGCATTGTCGGCAAGGCCCCACAAAATTTCACTGCTGAACAAGCTGCTGCCATGCCGCTTACCAGTATTACTGCGTGGGAAGCCCTATTCTCAAGAATGCGCATTCAGCCCGATATGGATAAAGGTAAAACCATCCTGATTGTTGGCGGTGCCGGCGGTGTAGGCTCAATTGCTATACAACTGGCTAAACAGGTTGCAAAGCTCAATGTCGTGGCAACAGCATCTCGTAAAGAGTCTATCGATTGGTGCTATGCAATGGGTGCAGATCACGTCATCAACCATCAACAATTAACGGATCATTACTCAGCATTAAATATTGCTGCTCCCGATTATATTTTATGCTTAGCAGATACTGACCCATACTACGATGAACTCACCGATTTGCTAGCCCCTCAAGGCATGATTTGTTTTGTTGTCACAAGCCAGCAAACTCACAATATAGACAAGCTCAAAAATAAAAGTGCAGGCATAGTCTGGGAGTTTATGTTTGCCAGACCTATGTACAAAACAGCCGATATGATCGAGCAACATCATATACTGAATAGCATCTCAGAAATGCTGGATATTAAAACGCTTAAATGTACTCACAAACAGACATTGGGGCCGATTTCTGCCAGCAATATTGAACAAGCCCACCAACGTTTACTATCCGGTCGTACTATAGGGAAAATATGTTTATCAGCAATAGAGAACTAATCCTTTCTGTTGCTTTTCGTGGCACAGAAAGTTCGTTAACCGTATAATCATCGCCATTATTAAAATAAGCAGAGGTTTTCAGTGAATAATAATAATTCTGGTCAATTTCTAATTGGTAGTATTGTCACCGTATTAATACTTTTCGGTTTGGTATTAGTTGTGCTGGATAACGCACTTGAATTAGGCAAGAATGCAACTGCTCCGGCCAGCATGGATGAAGAAGCCGTCGCTGAACGTATTAAACCCGTTGCAGAAGTCAATATTGGTGAGCCACCTGCTGTACAAGCAGCACCTGCAGAAGAAGATACCAATACTGGTGGCGCCGGTGAACAAATCGTGACGCAAGTCTGTGCTGCCTGCCATGGTGCTGGACTGATGAATTCACCAAAAATTGGTAATGCTGCAGACTGGGCTCCACGTATTGAAAAAGGTATCGACACCCTGCATAAACATGCTATTGAAGGATTTAATATGATGCCTGCTAAAGGTGGTCGTTCTGATCTGAGTGATGAAGCAATAATGGAAGCGGTAGACTACATGGTTGCTCAATCACAATAGCGTAAAGTCTGAAATGAACAAAAAAGCACTGTAGAGCGCTGCTCTACAGTGCTTTTTCATGTATAAATATAGAATATGAGCACCCGTTAGATAACAGGAAAATCAATGAATTTATTGGCGTTCAACTTACCTTTAGTTGCTCTAATCCCTTTTCTGGGCGCACCTATTGCCGCATGGGCTGCAAGATTTAATCGTGTTGCCTCAGCCTGGGTGGCGGGCATTGTCACCCTTTTAGCACTATTGATCTTGATGCCAGCTGTTCATATTCCTTTCGATAATGAAACACTGGTTCAGAGCTGGTCATGGCTACCTGCACTGGGTTTAGATTTCGCGTTTCGACTTGATGGCCTGTCGCTACTCTTTAGTTTTCTGATCTTACTGATTGGACTACTTGTCATTCTGTATGCACGCTATTATTTATCGGCTCAGGACTCAATGGGCCGTTTTTTTGCGTATTTATTGATGTTTATGGGCTCAATGTTAGGCATTGTGCTTTCAGAAAATTTAATCCAGCTTGTTATATTCTGGGAATTAACATCCTTAACGTCATTTTTATTGATCAGCTACTGGCAGTACAGCCAAGATGCCCGCGATGGTGCAAGAATGGCACTGACCATCACTGGTGCCGGTGGTTTAGCTATGTTGGCTGGCGTATTAATGATTGGCAATATGGTTGGCAGCTTTAATCTCACCGACGTGTTGGCATCAGGCGATCTTATTCGCCAAAATGAACACTATCTGACGGCATTAGTATTAATTTTATTGGGCGTATTTACCAAATCGGCTCAATTCCCTTTTCACTTCTGGCTGCCTCACGCCATGGCAGCACCGACCCCTGTATCGGCCTACTTACATTCAGCCACAATGGTGAAAGCCGGTATTTTTATTCTTGCTCGACTATTTCCGGTTCTTTCAGGCACTGAGGCCTGGGGTTGGTTAGTGGGCGGAGCTGGTATGATAACTATGGTGCTGGGCGCCTATACCGCACTCTTTAAGCATGATTTAAAAGGCTTGTTAGCCTATTCCACCATAAGTCATCTGGGATTAATCACGCTGTTGTTTGGTTTTAGCACCAAATTAGCCGCTGTGGCGGCCATCTTCCACATCATTAATCATGCGACCTTCAAAGCATCGTTATTCATGGTGGCTGGAATTATCGATCATGAATGTGGCACCCGCGATATGCGCAAAGTAAATGGCCTCTTAAAATACATGCCTCACACCGCATTACTCGCCATGATTGCGGCCTCTGCCATGGCAGGTGTTCCCCTTCTGAATGGCTTCCTTAGTAAGGAAATGTTTTTCCAACAAGCTTTAACCGCAACGGATCACCATACTCTTAGCTGGGCGATTCCCGTCATTGTGACATTCGGCGCCGTTTTTTCTGTTGCTTACTCGCTACGGTTTATCCACGATGTATTTTTTAATGGTGAACCTCAGGGCTTAAGCAAAACACCACATGAACCACCACGGTTTATGAAGATACCTGTCGATATTCTGGTATTGCTGTGTCTTGGCGTAGGTATGGTGCCTATGCTGATTGTCGCCCCGATTCTAAGTGTGGCTGTCGCGGCGAGCATACAATCTGTACCACCTGATTATAGTCTCGCTATCTGGCATGGTTTCAATATCCCTTTATTAATGAGTTTTATTGCTCTGTTATTCGGCGTTATTGTCTATTTCTATCGGGAAAAATTATTTCGCTGGCACGATACAAATTTACCTCGTCTGGATGCGAAAACACTGTTTAACAGAATCACACACGGCTTGTTAGTGCTGAGTGGCAGATTCAGTCGATTATTTGATCGTGGCTCTTTGCAAAATGCCATCAGTTGGGTATTGCTATCTGGCGTCGCGGCAACGTTGTATGGATTTTTACAGTTTGATAGCCCACTGTTTGGTGACCGTACTTTACTGGATGCGAACCTGCTCACCATGGTGCAAGTGGGTATTCTTGTGATTGCCAGTATATTAACGGCGTTATTGCATCATCAAAGACTTGTTTCACTGATTATTATCGGTGTGATTGGTTTGATTGTTTCACTGGGCTTTGTGAAATTCTCAGCACCTGATTTGGCTTTGACTCAATTATCCGTTGAAGTCGTCACGATTGTGCTGCTGTTATTGGCTCTGTTCTTCTTACCACAGCACAGTCCTCAGGAAAGAAGTCATAGACGACTGTTTCGTGATCTGGTTTTATCCATTTCTGCAGGTGTCACGGTGATGTTATTAGCCATGGCTGTAATGAGCCGGGATTACGCGAGTATTTCTGGATTCTTCCTTGAGAACAGCAAGCCTGGTGGCGGTGGTACTAACGTGGTGAATGTTATTCTCGTGGACTTCCGTGGCTTTGATACATTGGGCGAAATTGTTGTACTAGCCTTAGCTGGTCTGGGTATTTTTGCGCTACTCAGAGATCTGAAATTACCTGCACCGCAACGTGACATAGAGGGACGTGAGTGGAGTCATGACCCTCACCCGCCGATTATGCAAACACTGACAAGACTGCTATTCCCATTAATGTTAATGGTTGCCGTCTTTATCTTCTTGCGAGGTCACAACTTACCTGGTGGTGGCTTTATCGCAGGATTGATTGCTGCAGTAGCACTCATTTCACAGTATCTTGCAAACGGTATTGCCTGGACAAACGCCAGAATCAAAGTGGATATGCATAAAGTCATAGCGGTTGGTTTAACAGCAGCTTTTGTCACCGGGTTAGCAGCCATGTTCCTGTCTTATCCGTTCCTAACGACGACATTCACCTATCTGACATGGCCGATTGTTGGCAAATTTGAAATTGCCAGTGCCATGATATTTGATTTAGGTGTATTTCTGGTGGTCGTTGGTGCAACCGTACTTATTCTGGTCGAACTGGGTAAGCTCAGTCACGCATCTCATGGTTTAGCTCAACAGGAGAAAAAATAGATGGAGTGGTTAGTTGCCATCGCGATAGGTGTCATGACATCAAGTGGTGTCTACCTTGTGCTTCGGGCTCGTACCTTTCCTCTGGTACTGGGGTTAACGCTGATTTCCTATGCAGTGAATGTATTTTTATTCGTCATGGGACGCTTACAAATTGGCGAGGCTGCCATTATCTCTGCGGAAACAACAAAATATACCGATCCTCTTCCTCAGGCGCTGGTATTAACTGCCATCGTCATCGCATTTGGCATGACGGCATTTTTAATTGTTCTGGCTTTAAAAGCGCGTAGTGAACTGGGTAACGATCATGTCGATGGTATGAGTTATGTGGCTGAAGAACAGGAGAATAAAGTAGCAGGAGGAGATGCCAAATGACACTGTCACAGCTGCCTATTCTGCTCATTTTGTTACCTTTATTGGGTGGCATACTGACATTATTTTCTCGGCCCAAAGGTATCCCGCTGCAGCGTGTAGTTAGCCTGATATTCACTATGGCTCTGCTGCTGCTGAGTATCTACACCGTCACTATCGCCAATAGTGGTGATTATTCTGTTTACTTACTTGGTAACTGGACAGCGCCATTTGGCATCGTGATGGTGTTGGATAAGTTATCTTCCTTGATGATACTGCTGACATCCATACTGGCAGTTATTGCATTGGCTTATGCCATTTCTCAGGGTACCGATAAAAAAGGTCAACATTTTCATGTGCTCTATCAAATCCAGCTTTTTGGTCTGAATGGTGCCTTCCTGACTGGTGACTTGTTTAACCTGTTTGTCTTCTTCGAAGTGCTGTTACTCGCATCATATGGATTATTACTCCATGGCGGCGGCCGCCTTCGCACTAAAGGCGGGCTGCATTATGTCGTCATTAATCTGGTCGGCTCCAGCTTGTTTTTATTCGCTGTGGGCACACTCTATGGCATTTTGGGCACATTAAATATCGCTGATATGTCTACGCACATTGCTCAGCTGGACAGTGCTGATCAAGGTATTGTGGCAGCAGCTGGACTGCTTCTTTTAGTGGTGTTTGGTATCAAAGCGGCTATTTTCCCGCTCTATTTGTGGCTACCTGGTGCCTATGCCAATACCTCTGCTGCCGTGGCTGCTTTATTTGCGATCATGACCAAAGTGGGTCTCTACGCGATTATTCGTGTTCATGGCACGTTATTCTCAGAACAGGCAAGCGCGCTAGCTGGCTTACATGCTGGGGTAGTATTAAGTCTTGGCTTGGTCACGTTAGCAATGGCCGTCCTTGGTGTATTTGCATCCCGTGCCTTAAAAGAACAAACCGCTTTTCTGATACTGGCTTCCGTCGCCACGCTTTTGATTGGTATCGGGATTAATACAACCGAAGCGTTAGCGGCTACCTTGTATTATCTAATTCATTCCACGCTGATTGGTGCCGGATTATTTCTGGTAGCCGACATCATTGCTCGAGCCAGAGGCTCATACTCTGATAGGTTACGTCCTGGCGCCCCAATGAAACATGCCATTCTTTTAGGCTCTGTGTTTTTCATTACCGCTATTGCTATTGTAGGCATGCCACCACTGTCAGGGTTTATCGGTAAAGTAATGATTTTGGAAGCCGCGCTGAGCAGCACATTAAGTACCTGGATCTATGCCATCATTTTAATAGGCAGCTTATTAATGATTATGGCGATGGCACGGTCAGGCTCAATCATTTTCTATCAAACGGATACCTCTCTCGATGATGACAGTGAGAAGCTGAATATACGTGCATTGGCTCTGGCTTTAGTTTTAGTGCTAGCCAGTCCGATATTAGTCATTGCAGCCGGTCCTATATCTGATTTTACCCAGAGCGTGGCTTCACAACTGAATGATCATCAAGCTTATATTGATGCAGTAATGGGCCAGCCTGCCTATCAGGGAGGAGAATAATATGTGGCGAAAATGCTTTCCTCATCCATTTCTCACCCTGGCCTTATGGGCTATCTGGCTTTTATTGAATAACACCTTATCGGCTGGCCATATGATTTTAGGTGGCTTACTCGCAATATTTATTCCTTGGTTCAGTGCTGGATTCTGGGAGGAGCGCGTCATGGTACGTCGGCCATGGTTGCTGATTAAGTTTTTCAGCTCTGTGCTCTGGCAGATAGTGATTGCCAATATTCATGTGGCGCGTCTTATTCTCATGTCCTCAGATAAACTGCGACCCGGTTTTGTTGAGATACCATTGGATTTAACCTCACCATTGGCGATCAGTATTCTTGCCAATACCATTTCACTGACTCCCGGGACTGTCACCTGTGACTTGTCTAAAGACCAGAAAAAGCTGTTGATTCATGCCCTGCATATCGATGATGCCCAAACAACCATTGATGAAATCAAACAGCTGTTTGAAAAACCGTTAAAGGAGATTTTCAACTAATGCTGAATATCGCCATCATTACAGCCTGCGTTATGGTGTGTACGGCCCTGCTATTGAGCCTTTATCGACTACTTATCGGTCCTAGTGTGCCGGATAGAATTCTGGCCCTCGATACACTGTATATTAATTCAATTGCCCTACTTATCCTGCTGGGTATTTTCCTGCGAAGCAATCTTTATTACGAAGCTGCTCTATTGATTGCGTTGATGGGGTTTATGGGTACACTCGCGCTAAGCAAATACCTGCTGCGCGGCGACATAATGGAATAAATCATGTTAGAAATTTTATTATCTATTCTGATTATTCTGGGTGGTTTCTTTACGCTGGTCGGTTCCCTAGGCTTATTCAAACTGCCTGACTTTTATATGCGTTTACATGGTCCCACCAAAGCCAGTACTTTAGGTGTCGGTGCTGTTCTGGTGGCATCTGCCATTCATTTCAGTACCAAAACTGACGGTATCAGCTTGCATGAAATACTGGTGACTTTATTTTTATTTATCACCGCTCCAGTCAGTGCTCATTTGATGGCAAAGGCTGCACTTCATATTAAAGTCAGACAAGAAAAACGTACGTTGAATAAATCTGACCAGGAAGAATAATGCATATCTGGGTCGATGCCGACGCTTGTCCGGCTGTTATTAAAGAAATCCTGATTCGGGCTTCAAGACGCACCTCCCTGCCGCTGACCTTTATTGCAAACCACGCGATTAAGGTGCCGGCAGATAATCAAATTCAGTTTATTCAAGTCGCCTCAGGTTTTGACATGGCAGATGATGAGATAGCCCGCCGTGTTCAAATGAAAGATTTAGTTATCACTGCTGACATTCCACTTGCCAACGATGTGATTGATCGTGGCGGCATCTGCCTCAGCCCACGTGGTGAACTAATGGATAAAAGCAATATTGCTGCACGTTTAACCATGCGTAATTTTATGGATACCATGCGTTCGAGCGGTGTGGATACAGGTGGGCAGAATGCCTTTAATCACCGTGACAGAATGCAGTTTGCCAATCAACTCGACAAAATTATTCAATCATCATTTTAATAAAAACCGAATAACCGGAACAACTGTATTGATAATTCTGTCTCAGCGATGGTTTTCACAAAGGAGAGAGAAATGATAAATGATTCGATAGACCGATATGGCAGTGTGACGCGTTTTTTCCACTGGTTAGTAGCCGTACTTGTTTTCCAACAATTTTTTAAATTTGCTGATCGTATTAACGATGGTAAACACTGGCTGGGGGATACATTTGGTCCCTATCATGTGTCGATAGGCGCAATCATTATGATTCTCGCCATAGTACGTTTGTTGTGGAGTATGAAACAAAAAAATCAACGTCCGATTATTGAAGGCGCCAACAGCAAACTGGTAAAAACGGTACATAGCATCATGTATTTTTGCCTGATTGCTATGCCACCACTGGGTGCACTGTATATCCATGGACATGGGTATCCAGTCAAAGTATTTGGTCAGGTGCTCATTGAAAAACCAGCTGATAAGGTGCAATGGGCTCATGACATCGGCGAGTTACACTCAGTATTAGCTATCGTACTGGCTATTTTGGTGGTCGGCCATATTGGCGCTGCACTCTACCATCACTTTATACGTAAAGACGACACGCTTCGTCGCATGGTTTAGCATAAAAAAGCCCGGTCACTTCAGTCACCGGGCTTTTTTTTATTTCAGCATTTGCCGAATATTAGAGAGATGCGCCTTACCACGCTCTTTGCGTTCTTCCGGATCAGCCTGTGTTTTTTCAGACATCCAAATCAGATCATCTGATGGTAACTCACGAAGAAAACGGCTTTCCTCACACTCCATCTTCTCCCCATAACGCTTACGCGTATTAGCCATCGTCATGACCAGACTGCGTTGGGCTCGGGTTATACCGACATAGGTCAGGCGACGTTCTTCTTCGATGGTGCCTTCTTCGATACTGGTACGGTGAGGCAGGATTTCTTCTTCCATGCCAATCATGAATACATGTGGAAACTCCAGACCTTTTGCAGCATGTAAGGTCATCAAATGCACGGCATCAGCTTGGTTTTCGTCTTCCTGACGATCCAGAATGTCCATCAATGTCAGTCTGGCTGCAATATCGCCAATACTTTTCTCTTCGGTATCATTTTCGATGATACGTTCAATCCAGCTCAACAGCTCGAGCACGTTGTCCATGCGCCGCTCTGCTTTATTCGGATCACCACTGGTCTCTTCCAGCCAACCACGATATTCGATTTCTTCGACCATATCGCGGATCGCACTCATTAAGTCACCACGTTTAGCTCTATCTGCAATATCAACCAACCAGTTAGCAAAATGGGTCAGATTCAGAATCGCTTTTTCAGGCAATTTTTCAGCCAGGCCCATCTCAAAGCAGGCACCAAACAAACTGGTTTTACGCTCAGTAGCATAATTACCGAGAGCTTGTAGAGTGCTTGAACCTATCCCACGGCGCGGCGTATTAATAACCCGAAGGAAGGCATTGTCATCATCCTGATTCGCTAGCAATCTCAGATAGGCCATGATGTCTTTCACTTCGATCCGTGAGAAAAACGATGTGCCGCCAGTTAAGAAGTAAGGCACATTATGTTCACGTAATACGCGTTCAATCGGTCTGGACTGATGATTACTGCGATAGAGGATCGCATAATCTTTGAAACTGGCCTGATGTTTCAGCTTGTGATAAAGCAGCTCAGACACCACTTTTTCTGATTCATGATCATCATCTCGACAGCCGATCACCCGTATCGGATCACCCTCTCCCAGTGCACTCCATAATTGCTTTTCAAATACGTGAGGATTATTGCGTATCAGAGTATTAGCCACTCGTAGAATGCGGCTCATGGAACGGTAATTTTGTTCGAGTTTAATCAGTTTCAGACGAGGATAGTCGGTCTGTAGTTGTGCCAGATTTTCCGGTCGGGCACCACGCCATGAATAGACAGACTGATCATCATCACCTACCACTGTCAGTGCTTCACGAATGCCGACCAGCTGCTTGACCAGCTCATACTGGCAGCCATTGGTATCCTGATACTCATCCACTAACAAATAATGAATACGCGCTTGCCACTTTTTTAATACTTCAGGGTTTTCACGAAACAACACCACCGGTTTGAGTATCAAATCATCAAAATCAACGGCGTTATAGGCTTGTAACGCAGCGGTATAGAGTGGATACACTTTCGCTGCAGCCATTTGCGTACCTGCTTCAGCAATTTGCATGGCCTTGTCAGGCAGAATCAGCTGATTCTTCCACTCTGATATTTGCCACTGCACCTGTTCAGCATGCTCACTATCTGCAGCAAAATCACGTCCCATCAGATCACGTAATACCGCCAGACTGTCTTGAGCATCAAAAATAGAAAAACCACTGCGATATCCGAGTGATTTATATTCACGGCGTAGAATATTCAAACCAAGTGTGTGGAAAGTTGAGACCATCAAACCACGTGCTGCCGCCGAATTTTGACGACTGGCCATCAATTCAGACACACGGGTTTTCATCTCACGCGCCGCTTTATTGGTGAAAGTGACTGCAGCAATATTTTTGGCTGGAATACCACATTGCTCAATCAGATAGGCAATCTTTCGGGTTATAACCCGCGTCTTACCACTACCGGCACCAGCTAAAACTAAGAGGGGTCCATCTATATGACGCGCAGCTTCCTGCTGCTGCGGATTAAGATCATTGAGCATTAACGCCTCTGAAAACTACATGATCAAACGAGTGTTTCCACTCAATAAATAAGGTAAAAAGCGGCAACATTAGTGACCTACATCAAGCCGACGATAGCTAATGGCTTCACTAAGATGTTCAGTTTGTATGTGACGACTTCCTGCAAGATCAGCAATCGTTCTCGCCACTTTTAGAATTCGATGGTAGGCCCGTGCTGATAGACCAAGGCGGACAATCGCCTTTTCCACTAGCTGATAATCGTCTTCACTCAACAGACACACATCCTCAATTTCTTTTTGGTCTAACAAATTATTGGCTTTACGCTGTCGATCGAGCTGTCTCTTGCGGGCTTTTTCTACCCGATGCCGAACCTGTTCTGAATATTCGGCTGTCGCATCGACATGTTGATGTCTTAATAAGCTTTTATCTACCGCAGGCACGTCAACCAACATATCAATTCTGTCCAGCAATGGGCCGGAGACTTTAGCACGATAGCGACGAACTTGCTCTTCTGTGCACCGACAGCGAGACTCGCCCAGATAACCGCAAGGACAAGGATTCATGGCTGCCACCAGTTGAAAGCGGGCTGGAAACTCCGCCTGATGAGCTGCTCTCGACACCGAGATTTTGCCAGATTCTATTGGCTCGCGCAGCACTTCCAACACACGCCGGTCAAACTCGGGGAGTTCATCAAGAAAAAGTACGCCATTATGCGCTAATGATATTTCTCCCGGTCTCGGATGACTGCCTCCCCCCACTAAAGCCACAGCAGATGCTGTGTGATGAGGTGAACGAAATGGACGCTGACGCCAATGACCAGGATCAAAACCGTTAGAAGCAATAGAATGTATGGCTGCCGTTTCTACTGCTTCAGCTTCAGACATCGTGGTTAATATGCCAGGTAATCGGCTGGCAAGCATGGTTTTTCCTGTGCCAGGCGGTCCACAGAACAAAATACTGTGTGAGCCTGCTGCGGCAATCTCTAGTGCTCTTCTTGCATGAGACTGCCCTCGAATATCAATGAGATCTGGATAGTCTGCTGCATCAGATAAATCTGGTGAACTCGCCAGGTTAAGTCGTTGTTGTCCATGTAAATGCGCGCATACGGCGAGCAAATTATCCGCCCCAAAACTCTCGCATTGTTCAATTAAGGCTGCTTCGCCGGCATTGATTTCTGGCAGAATCAATGTACGTTTAGCTGCCGATGCAGCCAGTGCGGTTGGCAATACGCCCCGCACAGAACGACATTCGCCAGCCAGCCCTAATTCACCAATAAATTCCTTATCAGCAATTGTCTGCAGTGGAATCTGGTTTGATGCGGCTAAGATGCCTAATGCTATGGGTAAATCAAACCGCCCGCCTTCCTTGGGTAAATCTGCAGGAGCCAGATTGATAGTGATACGTTGCTGGGGGAAGGTAAACTGGGAGTTCAAAATGGCAGAACGCACCCTATCCTTACTTTCTTTCACCGCTGTTTCTGGCATCCCTACAATCGACAAACTAGGCAAACCATTCGATAGGTGCACTTCAATTGTGACTTCTTGGGCATGTATGCCTGTCACCGCACGGCTGTAAACCTTTGCGATACTCATACTCCATCCTTGGTTGAGTGTAAAAAAGAAATATTAGCCTAACTTTTTTTGAGATGCCGTGAAACTTGTCGAATAAATAAAGGACAAAAAAGCGTTGCGTTTTTACGAGCGAGGTTGCTTGTGTTAGTTTAGTAGTGCGCAACTCATCTAATACAAATCTCCGGAGTTTATATGTACAAGCCTAGCTTGAGGACTATTTTTTTATTAATTTCAAGCACATTGACCAATATCGCAGTAGCTGACCAAGTCGTTCTTGATGATGGCAGTATGCTCAAAGGGACAGTAAAACAAGTCGCAAATGGTCAATTAATCATGGACACAGCCTTCGCTAATGAAGTCACGATTGATTATGCTCGCGTCAGCCAAATCACTACCGATAAAAAATATCTGATTGAGTTAGACAGCCGCGACAGAATAGTCGGCCAACTATCTGTTGATAATAACGGCCAAGCGCAACTGACTAATACAGCATTCGGTAATGTGGATATTAACCCAAAAAATATCAAAAACGTTTGGGCTACTGATGCCACAAAACCTCAAATTCTTGCTGTACAACAAGAATATCAAGACGAAATCGAAACCATTAAAGCTGACAAAGAAAAAGAAGTTGAAGACATAAAAACGTCTTATGAAACAGCAATTAACGCGCTACGTGAAGAACGAAATCGTCTGCGTGATCCATGGAGTGGCAGCATTGCAATGGGTGTCACGGGTGCATCAGGTAATACAAATCGATTTGGCGCGCATGGTCGTGGTGAGCTGAACCGTGAAACAGATGCCGAACGCATGAATCTCTACATGGAAATTAACTTCCAGAAAGAAGATGGCGAACAAACCGCCAACCAAAAGCTGGCCGGACTATCTTTAGAACGTGATATCAGCGAAATGTGGTTTGCTCGTGGTTCAGCCGACTTTGAAATTGATGAGTTTGAAGAATTAGACTTACGAGCCATTGCCGCAGCGAGTTTAGGTCGATTTTTCATTCGTGAAGATGATCTCAAATTCAAAGGCTTCGCCGGTCTCGGTTATCGCTTTGAAAGCTACAGCGATGGCACAAAAGATAAAGACCCAACAGGTGTATTAGGCTATGACGTCAAATACAAAATGAACAGTAAACTCAGTCTATTTCATGATCTGACCTACTACCCCTCATTCAGCAGCCCTGGCACCAATTATCTGATTGTCACCAATTTTGGTGGAGAAATGCCTATTACTGAAAAAGAAGACTGGAAATTACGTGCTAGCCTGCGTAGCAAATATAACAGTCAACCTGCTGAAGACGCTGAGACAACCGATACCACGTATCAAATGAACTTAGTCTATGATTGGGAATAAAGGTCTCTCTTAAAGACATAAAAAAAGGCGCTTGAAGCGCCTTTTTTATTGCTGATAGAAAAATAAAATTAATCTAAGTAAGTACAGCAGTAATCCACTAACTCTAAAATCTGGATATCGAATGATGAGTTAGCAGGCACCTTGAAGGACTCGCCAGCTGTCACATCAATCCACTCTGCATCTCCTTTCAATCGATAACTGAGTTTACCTGCCAGAATTTCCATCAATTCGGCTTTTTCAGTACCAAAGGTAAACTCACCAGGCATCATAATGCCTAATGTTTTGTAGCTGCCATCAGCAAATGTCACTTTACGGCTGGTCACATTACCATCGAAATAAACGTTTGCTTCACGTGTGACCGAGACATTAGTAAATTCAGACATAGTGTTTCTCTTATTTAGGTGGGTTTTCTAACTCGGCGACACGTCGTTCCAGTGCCTCCAACTTTTCACGGGTACGCAACAATACTTGCGCCTGTACATCAAACTCTTCACGCGTGACTAAATCCAGCTTGGTGAATGTCGCGGTGAGAGCTGAACGAATATTCTTTTCAGCATCTTCCTGCATTTGCACTAAACCCGGTGGTAATGCTTTGCTGATGCTTTGTACGACTTCTTCAATTTTCTTAGTATCAATCATCATCTTTCCCCTTATATCTTCATGACTATTCTACGGCATTTAAAAACAGACTCAATTTGTTATTTCTTGCCTAATAAGGAACCCAGAATACCTCTGACAATTCGACGACCTAATTGACTGCCAATTGCACGCATCGTACTTTTTGCAAAGGCTTCCAGCACGGTTTCACGCCTTCTCTTAATTGTTTTGGGTTCGTCTTCAGGCAGATTCTTTTCAGCCTCCTGGGCTTTTAATGCACGCTCTGCCAGCACTTCATAGGCTGACTCTCTATCCAGCGTCTTGTCATAAACACCGGCCACTAAAGACGTGCTCAGCAGACTCTGTCTTTGCTGCTCAGTAATGGGACCAATCTGACTCTGTGGCGGTTTGATAAGCGTTTGCTGCACCACCTGCGGGCGACCTTTTTCATCCAGTGTGGAGATCAGGGCTTCGCCCACACCTAAACTCGTCAGCTTTTCGCGGGTATCAAATTCTGGGTTATCACGGAACGTTTCAGCAGCTGCTTTTAACGCTTTTTGGTCTTTTACGGTGTATGCACGTAAAGCATGTTGAATGCGGTTGCCTAATTGTCCCAACACACTATCCGGAATATCCGTCGGGTTTTGTGTGACAAAATACACGCCAACGCCTTTTGAACGAATAAGTCGAACGACTTGCTCAATTTTATCCAACAATACTTTAGGCGCATCATCAAATAATAAATGAGCCTCATCAAAAAACAGCACCAACTTCGGTTTTTCAGGATCGCCTACTTCGGGTAATTGCTCAAATAATTCAGATAACAGCCAGAGTAAAAAAGCACTATAAAGATTAGGCGACTGCATTAGACTGTCAGCGGCCAGCAAGTTAATGATGCCTCGCCCATGTTCATCTGTTTGCAACAGATCATCCAGATTAAACATTGGCTCACCAAATAACTGGTCAGCCCCCTGCTCTTCCAGTCCTAATAAACGACGTTGAATAGCGCCCACACTAGCAGCAGAAATATTGCCGTATAAGGTTCTGAACTCTGCCGCATTCTCAGCAATAAACTGCAGCATGGATCGGAGATCTTTTAAATCCAACACCAGCCAGCCGTTATCATCGGCAACGCGAAATACCAAGTTCAAAATGCCCTGCTGCGTTTCATTCAAATTCATCAATCGGGATAACAGCAACGGCCCCATATCGGAAATAGTTGCTCTAAGTGGATGGCCCTGCTTGCCAAATACATCCCAACACGTGACTGACATTCCAGTAAAGCCAAAATCTGACAGTCCCATCAGATCAACACGCTCATTAATTTTGGGATGCGGTTTACCCGGCTGACTGATTCCCGATAAATCCCCTTTAATATCTGCTGCAAATACAGGCACGCCTATATGACTGAAGCTTTCTGCCAGCACCTGAAGCGTGACGGTTTTGCCTGTCCCTGTCGCACCGGCAATCAGACCATGACGGTTTGCCATATTAGCTAATAAGGTGACGGGCTGTGTTGACTGACCTAAGAAAAGAGGTGAAACCATGATGTATCCTTTCAGCAATGGCGGATAGAAGTGATATCAATGGCTTATTAAATCACAAAATAAAACCTTTCAATAAAACGGTTTGTCATGAAGACACTCAATGGCTAGACTAGAGCTTATTCACTTTTAACGGGAAGAACTATGACCTCAACCGAAATCTGGGCACTCACGATTGTCATCGCTATCATTGCTGCATTGCTCGGCTTTGCTCTGGGACGTCGCCAAGCCCCCGGCAGTGATCATCAAATGAAAGAAATCGCTGAGTCATATGATCGTCAACTGGCCGATAAACAAACCGAACTTGATGCCTATAAACAAAAAGTACATGCCCATTACGACAAAACGGCACAAGCTTTTAAGGATATGGCGGGTTCATACAAAGAGCTGTTTGATCATCTTTCTCATGGCTATGAAGAACTTGGCAACTTTACTGACCAGCGTGTGTTACCTGATCGTGCTGGCGCGCTCTTAGATGGCCCAGATACGCAGACAGCGAAAGAGTCCAACTTCATACATCCAAACCATAAAGGTGATGAAGACGCCTTGAGCCGATAAAAAAATATATCGATTTATAAAAAAAGCCAGCTTAAAGCTGGCTTTTTTGTTTCACTGACAAACTATTGGTTTACGCTTTGCCTAAGCCTTTGGCAATACGTTCACCGATATCACTGTCAATGTTTTTCCAGTACTCAATGACGCGTGATAATACGGGTTCTTCAACACCATCACTCACGTGGCCAACCACATTTGATACCAGACGATCACGCTGCGCATCATCCATCACTTCCCGAACTAAAATACCGGCCTGACCAAAGTCGTCATCATCTTCGCGTAGCGTGTAAGCTTCGCGTGTGAACTCACCACTGGCCGCCCATGTGGTGTCTTCTGGATAGTTTTCAGGATCGGCTTTCGGCCCACCTTTAGAATTAGGCGCATAAACAGGATCAGTGACATTTTGTACACGCATGGCCCCATCTTTACTATAACTATTCACAGGACATTTCGGCGCATTCACCGGAATCTGCTTATAGTTCACCCCTAAACGGTGGCGATGAGCATCCGCATAAGAAAACATTCGTCCCAGTAACATCTTGTCAGGACTAATCCCTATACCCGGCACTAAATTACTTGGCTCAAATGCGGCCTGTTCAATCTCAGTGTGAAAATCTGTCGGGTTACGATTCAGCGTTAATTGCCCCACTTCATGCAATGGATAATCATCGTGAGGCCAGACCTTCGTTAAATCAAATGGATTCAGACGGTATGTTTTCGCATCCTCAAAAGGCATAATCTGAACGTTCATGGTCCAGCTAGGATTGTTCCCTTCTTTGATCGCATTAAACAAATCGCGTCTGTGATAATCGCCATCTTTACCCGCCAGCGTATCAGCTTCGTCCTGAGTCAGAAAATCAATGCCCTGATTGGTTTTGAAGTGATATTTTACCCAAAACTTTTCGCCCTTTTCATTCACCCATAAATACGTATGACTGGAATAGCCATTCATATTACGCCATGTTTTGGGAATGCCTCGGTCCCCCATCAACCACGTCACCTGATGCGCCGACTCTGGAGACAAGGTCCAAAAGTCCCACTGCATATCATGGTCACGCATACCATTATCAGCACGACGTTTTTGAGAGCGGATAAAATGTTGGAATTTTAACGGGTCACGAATAAAAAACACGGGGGTATTGTTCCCCACCATGTCATAGTTACCTTCCGTCGTGTAAAACTTAATGGAAAAGCCACGTGGGTCACGCCACGTATCAGGACTACCTCGTTCACCTGCCACACTGGAAAAGCGCATTAATGTTTCAGTTTCAGTACCAGGTTGAAACACGGCCGCCTTGGTAAACTGGCTGACATCATGTGTCACTTTAAAATGACCAAACGCACCAGAGCCCTTAGCATGAGGCTGACGTTCTGGAATTCGTTCGCGATTAAAGTTAGCCATCTGCTCAATAAGATATAAATCATGTAGCAGAATCGGCCCATCACGGCCAACGGTTAAGGAATGTTCATCACTGGATACAGGTAACCCGGAATCAGTCGTTGTTCTGTTGTTATTGTTCGTACTCATGTTGTCTCTCCTTTCTTAATTAATAAGATTCTCTGAAAAACCGTGCTGCATGCTTGAACCAAAACAGACTGTATTTGATTCGAATAGACTTTAATCACCCAAGCCTAACATGGGCAGGTGAAATTAATATAAAACGGTCACCATTATCTTGGTCACTATTTGAACTTGAACTAATAAGTATCTTTGAATGATAAAAGTAGAATTTGGGCTAATGATGGCTGTGATTGAAATTCATTCCCTGTCAGTGGGTAATTCAAAATGTCACTGTAGCCAGGAATATGATGCTCATATTCATTATCCAGATTGTAAAACCCCATGGTCCAATCACAGAACTCACGATGGCCGATGGATCCCTCGTTTAAAATGAGAATATTTTTATGGCGCTTGTCACAGCAAATTTTCTCAAAAGTAAACTTCAGTGGCTCTTCCTCACCTTCCAGAACTTGCATAAACTCTTGATCTTTATACAGCAGCTGTCCAGTAAGATTTTCTCTAAGGTTATTACTACGACATTCATCCAGCAGCTCAAATAACTGCTCCTGAGAAAAGGCATGGGTAGCCGAACTGACATAAGTAATGGAATACAAAAGCACCTCCTGACTGAACTTATGACAATCAAGTAACATTAAGTCACTTCATTTTTAGATAAAGTTCACAATTTTGGAGGTGAAAGTAACACCCTATCGACTTCTATGATTTAACGTGAGTTAAAAATGTGGTGAAAGAATATCCTGTTAAACAAAAAAAGTAAGGGACAAGCACTAATGCTCTCGTCATCTGCCTGCCCCTCACCAAACAAACCTAATCTAGTTTGTTGGCGTCACTTTTTCCCATTCAGCTGCGCCGCCACCCCAGTAAATACGGCACGGATAAGGCGCGTTTGTACCGTAACAGTTATTCGCTCGAAAACTACTAAAGTCAAACTTATAACCCTTTTCTTCCATACAGCGGTGAAGAGGTTCAATCTTGCTATTAGGTAGATCCGCCCCTCTTCTTAAATCTTTACTATATCCGCACTCATTCATGTCTTTTATGGTTGAATCTTTATCACTACCTCGTTTATGCCAAGCATCCCAGAGGGGGTCTGGAACGACCTGATATAGGGAACATCCCGTCACACTACAGATAAAAATAGTGATAATAATTCTAGAAAAATAGTTCATTAGATACCTCCATGTATCTTAGTTTGGAAAAGATAATTCACCTCAGTAAAAGCTGACCTCAAACATCACAGTAGTACTCTTTTGGGTAACGTTTACATTGTTCAGTGTTAAGAATTCGTTCTCGGGACTGAGGCTGACAACGTGTTAAATAAGCATTTTTTATACAATACTCACTATTGAGTCGTCTTTCCGTTTCTCGTTTAGGCACGGGCAAATCACATGCTGGAATAGGCTCACTCTCACATGGTGAAAAATCACCAAGAAAACTGAAGCCATCATTGAGCATGCAGCGTTTGATGAATAACAGCTTGCCGTTGTATTCATAAGAAGATAATGTCTTCATTAAGGCATAGTTTTCTGATGTGAGGATATCACTAGAACCACACTCTAATAGGGCCTCATGAATTTCTTGTCGTGTTAAATCACCCTTTTTCCAATTACTGGTCTTTATAATGCTTATTTGATTTTTGTATAACTCCAGAGACGGGATATTGTATTTTCTGACATAGTCCTCATCAATCTTTGGTTCTATAAGAACATATCCGCCAGATCCATTTTGGCATTCATTGTTTCCTTCTTTTTCACAGTCTTGTTGTTGATATACAGAGCTACATGCAGTGACAAACATATAAAAGATCAATATAGCTAGTTGTTTTTTTGTCATTTCTTTAACACTTCCTTGTTATTACTTGCTGGTATTAGGATAAATTTAGCTTTCCCATCGGGACTATCCTGCCAATATTTTTTACTGGCACCATTAGGCTTTCCCTCCCCATAACTATTATGCACAGTGACATCAAAAAAGATCGATTTCAGTCCTTCGATAAAACTGGTACTACCATCAGGAGTAGTGCCTCCAGTAGCTTCATTACCACCAATGAAAGTACCAACAAAATCGTCTTTGTGAACTTGAGCATAAACTTTTCCAGATGTAGCAGACTTTTTATTTAACATATCGGCCATCTTCTGATTATTAAATGCTGAACCAACTGTATAGATATCTAAAAACTCAAGAATTGAATTATCGTTTGAATTTTTATCTATAAATGTTAATGCATTCCCTGTAGTCATCCCACCTCGACTATGAGCATCAATAATCAATCCTTCTTTACCGTATCTTCCCATCACCTTAATATTTTCTTTAACAGCATTCGTGAGTCCAAAACCTTCGCTTTCAAGAAATTTCTGATAACCGGCAACCATTAGCTCCGATAAGGCATTATTGGTTAATGGGAAATGAATCAAATAGTCTGATTGATGATTTTGCAGTGCTAGTTTTTTTGCCGCATCGACTGAATTAAACATGCCGTTATTAAAAATATGTACCTTATTATCCTTACCAGGTTTTAAATTTTGCTTTTCTTCATCCGTTAATTTTTTCCATATCGCTTCATTATTTTCATCTTTGATCACCTCACCATTTTCATCACGCATCACTTGATAAAACTCGATCTTGGTCAGAAACATTTTTCTGAATGCTTCATCGGTAAATACCGTCGCAGCTTCATAAACTAACTGTTTGGAAAGTTGCTCTGCTTCAGCTTTATCTTTGAGGAGGTCTATATCTGCTATATTCAGTTTTCGGTGCGTACTGTCCGTGTCTCTATTGATATCCGAGATCGTTTCTTCTGCTGTTTTGCCATATACAGCCAGTTGTTTGTCAGGATCGGTTAATGTGATCTCTGCAGGGGCAATGGCGCTTAATGTTGAACTGGCATCATCCACACTGGCTTCACCTTTATTACTTAAATTCTGAGACGCCGTTTTTAACAAGCCATATTTTCCAGAGAAGGCATCAGAGCCAACGTTAAAACCTTGTTGACTCACTTCAGCACTCATTGCATTTTCTTTATCCGTCGTATGCAAGGTGGCGGTAGTAATCTGATTTTTGTCCACTGAAGCCTGACTATCAATAAGGGCAGCATCTAATTCAGTGTGAGCACCGACATGAATATCAAACCCTTCTTGCCCAGCGAGAATGGCCGTTTGTTCATTCACGCTAAGATAGTCACTATTCGATTTTTGAGTATTGTGATGAAGGTTAAATGAAAACATGGACGTACCTATACCAATACCGACCCCCATCCCCGAATTGGACTCTTTACCTTTAAGATAATGACTGTCCTGCAAGCTGGATAAAGTTAAGTTGTTACCGGCATCAATAGAAACTTTCTCTCCTTTGGCTTGTGCACCAATCAAACTAAGGTCATTGCCAGTCGTTAGCGATAACGCTTTTGCAGCAGAGATGTGACTATTTTGATAAAACACACCATCACTATCGGTTTTGCCTTTTCCTTTGCTCATAGCCATATCAAGGCTCAAACCTGTATTCTCACCAATACCCAAAGAAAGACCAATGCTGGCGCTACTTGATGTCATTTTGGTTTTTTGCTGTTGCGTATTTTGACTGGCTAAAATATGAATATCCTTAGCAGCATCAATGGTGATATCACCATCCGCCAAAATATCGCTACCAATGACTCCCACATCCTTATCTGTTGCCGTTAAACGCACATTTTGACCTGCCCGAATGGTGCTCGCTTGTGAAGTTTGTGATTGGGTCTGCGTCTGGGTTTTACTCTCTGACTTACCGATACTGATACTTATTTTTATCCCTGAGGTGGATAAGGCTTCATCGGATTTGCCTTCATTGATAAGATCTAGCGTGTTCTCCCCCATCTCAATGAGTTGCTTAGATTGAACATAGGCCGTAATGCCATTCAGGACGCGATTTTTCTTTTTATCCTCTTCCACACTTCCCAGAGCATGATGATACGCTTGGGTGGCGACAGAAATAGCCGGCGCTTTTAGCGATAGTGACAAACCGCTTTGCGAAAACTCCGTTACCTGCTTTGTTTCGGTCTTATCATATAGGCTCGTGATATTGATATCTTTTGCCATAACATCAACATTACCTTTCGCTGCAATCAAATCACTGTTTTTTTGATGAAAGGCTTCTTCGGCAACCATGGAAATATCGCCATTTAAAGCCCCTATAGTTGATTTACTGTGAACCAGTTGCTTGATGTCATTTTCCGTATTCATCTCTCGGGTGCCGATACTGATGCCGGCACCACCTGTGCCTGAAAGACCTGATTTTTTCTCTTTTATATAATGGGACTCAGTAAATGATTGCTTTGCAGCCGTGATATTAATCTCTTTTGACGCATTAAATTGAATGCCTTCATCAGCCAGAACCTGACTTCCCTTCACATTGATATTCGTTGCAGAGTTAACAGCAATATTTTTGGCAGTTAACGAAGATGCCACGGATGTTTGCTGGCTGAATATATCTCTTTGTTGTTTTTTTCGAGTACTAAAGCCACTCGAACGATTAGTGTAAGTGGCAATATCTGATTGATAACGGGCTTCGCCATTATCAATATTGACCTCTCTTGCCGTGAGTTCGAGCTTACCTTGTTGAGAATTAATATCTGCAGCTGTGATTAGCAGAGTATTTCCTGCCATCAAACTGACGTCACCATTTGTACGGAGTGAAGTGCCTCTATCTTTTTGCTCAGACATTTTATTGAAATCACGGCTATTAACTATGCTCAGATTTGTTTCTGACTCATTGACCGTGCCCAATGTTAAATTTTGTCCAGCAGATATCTGCGTCTGGCTCTGCTCTCCAGATAAATCGATATTCGCTGCATTAAGTGCAACATTACGCTGGGCATCAACGATTAATTGACCCGTTCCATCAGACACATAAAGATTGGCGTATCGCTTAATATTATCTCGTTCGAAATGGCTGTTAGCTTGCTCCTGCTTACTGTGAGTCATTGAACTGCTGATATTGATATCGTTATCAGCAGCAAGTGAAAGTGAGTGATTGGCTGCTAAAGTGCCACCGTCCATCGTAATATCTGTCGCATTGATATCAAGAGACTGACTTTGAACATCTCCACCACGCTGTTGGTAACGCTCACTATCTAATGAAACGTTTTTTTGACCTCTGATACTGGCAGAGTTAAATATTTGGCCTTGTACATCAAAGGTCACCTCATTCCCCACCAGCAGACCACTTTCTGGAGCCAAGTCACCTGCTTCAGGCTTAATATACACTTTCGGTACCAAGGCAGTGATTACCTCGCCATTATCCAGTGTCAGCTCTGTATTCACTAACCAAACAATGTCTGTCGTTAATTGGGCGATTTGTTCCGCTGTCATCGCCACACCTGGTGTTAACTGAAGTGTTTCTGCCACGCTCACACCTGCATTCATCAATGCCATAAACTGTGTCTGCTGGTCGTTATATTCACTCAGGTAGAGATGCCCTGTTAACTGGGCAACTTGTTCAGTGACTAAGCGCTGCTCGATATAACCATCACCTAGACGTTTCATTATATTGGCAGGATCAAAGGCGAGTTGTTGCAACATATAATCTGAACTCAACCAATCTCTGTAATCCAGAAACTGTGGATCAGTTTCAATATAAAACTTCGTCGGTTTGGCGACGAGGCTGAACATGGCACTATTAACAACTGGAAGCGTCATCGTTTGAATATTCGCCAGGCTTTTGATATCGGCATGACTATCCTCGAACAAGCTTACCCCTAAATTAAACTCGGTGTTTTTAGGGGCTGGACTGTAGGGTGCTATTCCACCAAAATCGAGTTCTTCATCACCACCATCCCAGTCTCTGAACTGACGTGTACCGTTATAACTGACTCTTTTTTGTCCTGGTGTAGCAGTATTTTGTAGGCTTCCTCCTGAGATATTCAGCTTTTGACCTGCCACAATTTGGCTATCGCTATTGAATACATCGCCTTTTATCTCAATATTACCTGCCGCAATAATTTTGGCGGGTGCAGAACTGATGATATGTGTGCTTTGTGTTTTAGCTGTGTAGTCGTAATAGGTATAGTCTTCGAAGTAGCGAATGATATTGCCGTTCTCATCGGTAAAAGGCTGGCCTTCTACATTATGGTTATGAATCAATGGAAAACGACTCACATCATATTTATGTGCCCAACCCTCAGGCTGCACTTCAATGATTCGCTCAATACTGTCTGTCACCCACTGAGTAGTGATTCCAGCATTAAGATTTTGTAGCTCATCAGCATTTATCGCTATATCCCCTGAGGCTTCGATCCGGCCCCCTGAATTAATCACCTGTTGAGCTGATGTCAATGCATCACCGATAGAGACGCCAGCAATCTGTATATTGCCCTGACTGACTATTTCCGCATTCTCATTATTAAAGAGAGTTTCGGTAGATATCGACACATTGTTTCTGGCAGCCAAGATGGCATTATTATTGAGTGTTGTTGTATTGAGCGTGGCGTTATCAGCATAAATACGTGCGTCTGGCTGATTGTTTACTGTCTCAGACTCTATATGCAATTGACCAACATTGATTAGACCTTCATTGTCTATCATCGAATCAGCCACTATCTGTAAATTATCTGAGATAATTTCGCCAGAATCGGTATTTTGAAGCTCAGTCGTTGCGATAGAACCAGCACCTTCAGCTCTCATCGCACCAGAATTTATTAGGTGCCCATCTGTTGTCAGCGTTAAACGCTGCTCAGCGATTATCTCTCCAGACTGTTTAACACCAACGCCATCTTCTGTGCCGATCAAACGGATTATACCTGCGTACATACCGCCGAGCTCACTGACATCGACACTAAAGTTAGGCTGGTCATCATCAGTATCAAGTTTAGTTATGATGTCGTTAGTGGCACTAACTCGGTTTTTGCCTGTGGTGACAGTGAGATTGTTTGCCCAGATATCGGCATTGACTGACACGGCTCTGGCCATCAGGTCAGTATAGGCTGTACCACTGTCATCTAGTCCAGCACCATGAATACTGATTTTGCCTTCTTCCACCAGGAAACCATTCAATTGGCCATTATTCATCAAAACTCGGCCAGTTGTTAAAGTGCTTCTGTCCGCATTAATAAAACCACAACCATCGCAGCTAATACCAGCAGGATTAGCAATAACAAGCTGTGCTTTGCTTCCAGCAATTTCCATTGGTCCATTCAGGTAGCTGGGATGTTGTGAATTCACTTCATTCAGAATAATTCGGGCTGTGCCACCTGCAAGTAGACTGTTTCCTTGCACCCATCCTGCTAATTGGGTCTGCACATTATTGGCACTGTTATTAAGAATCACACCGCTTTTGTCCACATCAAACTGGCTGTATTTATTTCTGGATACACCAGCCGAACTCGGCGTCTGAATATTAACTTGTGGCAAACCATTTGCTGTTTGCGTAATGATGGCCTGTTGATTTGCCGGCGCAGAAGGGTCGACAGCAATGCCAGCCGCCAGAACACCAGCACCACAAAGTGATGAACTAAAAAGAGCAGCTGAAATCAGTATGCTTAAATAATTTTTATTGAAACGATCTTCCATGATCATATCTCCCTGAATCCGTTCAGTATTGATAGGTCAAATTAAATCCAAGATGTCGCCCGTCCTCAAAACCATCTGGGCTTGAAAAAGATTTTCCAGCAAACACATCATAAAAAAGGCCCTTCCATTGACCTCTGAATCCGACCACGCCGCCCACCAACGTTTGTCCTAATAGAAATTCTGCTGATGAACCGCTGACATGTCCCACATCTGCTCCTAAATAAAGCTGTTGCTGACGCTCTATCGGGAAAGTGATGGTATTACGACTAAGCCAGCCACGTTCAGCAGATAAAGATTGCTCACCATCAAATCCTCTGACGGTGTACCGCCCTGCAATTGAGAATCTGTCCTGAGGCACCAATGGCGTTTTATTCCATTGAGCCTGCCACTCTGACTGCAACTGTATTTGATAATCTGTTAATTGCAGTGGCAGAAACCAATTGAAATAGGCTTTTATAATTTTGGGTCTGGAAGTACCTTCACCAAAGGCTTCCTCTGGTGCAGCAATAGCGTGAAAAGCACCTGTTCCGCGCTGATATGAAATACCTGCATCCATGGTGGATGTACCGATATAGCGACGGTAATCCACACCGGCAATCCAGCCAGCGCTTTTCCGGCGTTGAACCTCAATTTCAGTATCATCAATAAAGTTATTTGAACGTCGATGATAGCCGGTCAATGAGGTGGTTAATTTCGATAACTGATCACGATATAACACTCGGCTTAGAGCAAGCTGCTGCCTCACGCTCTCTCCTTTGTAGACATAGGTCTGGTTGAGTCCAGCAACGCGTTGATCATATTCATATTCACTGTTTGTAAATGCCACTAGCCAGTAACCAAAAGGAAAAGAAATATGAGCAGTCTCCCCCTGACTGCCGCCGACGTTCCCCTTGCCACCAAAGTCTTTATTTTTACTAAGATAGATAAGGTCATTGATTCCCAGCACATTATCCAAAGATAAGGTGGCGGAACCCTGAAAACGCCCTGTTGATTCATAACCACTATCATCAAATGACAGTGTCATCCTGAATGGCTTTGACTGCTTGTGTTCAAATATCAGCTGACTATCACCAGGCTGACTGTTTTCCGTATCATCCGGTTTGATATCGATATTCGTATCCACAGTAGGAATACGCTTCATATTTTCCATTGCTTGCTCGAGCTCTCTCACATTGAGCAAGTCGCCTTCACTACTCGGTAAAGCTGACCACAGTGTTAACTTGGACACCGAATTATCAGGATCGACATTACTAATACGTCCAGGAATAAGGCTATATACCAACTCGCCAGAGTTAAGATCCTGAGGCTCTATCAATATACGTGTCGTAATAAATCCTTTTTTTATGACACTGTTTTGTAGCTCTGCCCGGATTCGGTTAATTGCCTGAATTCCCAAGCATCGCCCCATGATCTCTGGATGTTGATGCAAGACATATTGAATAGCGAACTGAAATCTCGATGACTCATCACCTGTTAATGAAATCTGCTCAATGATAAAGCAGGGATCTTCATCTAAAGGTATATCGCCCGGACTGTCCTTATTATCACGCTCAAGTCTGATGTCGGGTTTCCGTTCCTGCTGCTTGCGTAGCGCTTCTAATTGCTTTTGTTTCCGCTGCTCTTTAGCTGCATCAATATCAGGCAATGTTTGTGAGAAAACAGGCAGACTCAATAAAGACAGAATCAATGAAAAGCAGCATATACCGATATGCCGCAAGCATGTAATTGTCTTCATCGCGCCTAAACGCGATAAATATCAAATTGGAATTTACAAGGAAATTGATTCATTCTGACTGTCCTCCATGACGGTTTAGAAGTATGTTTTTTCGTGTGCATCCATGCACAACGTGATCAATCTAATCAAATCAAAAAATGATTTCTACTGCGTAAGAGGACAAATATTGCAGTTTTGTGACACCACTCACAAGGATAGTGATATCAAGTAGTATTTTGAGCCAGATCGAAATAGCTTACTTTCCGACATTCGGCCACGATTGGGTCAGGTTAATCTTAATAGTCTTAATCTGGTCCAAATATCCTAGGTTATCAAGATCGTGGTCTATAAGCGTTATCGCAGTTCGAGATCCATTAAAGTCCCATCACCTGGTTTGGTTGTAACTCCAGCCCGCACTCCAGATGCATTATTAACAGCTTTAAATTTGAATACCTTGATAAAGGCGCCGACTACTAGCCCCACCTCTAATTGACCAAGAAATTGCCCCGGGCATACACGAGCTCCTAAACCAAATCCAAAATGGGTTAAATTTTTACGCGTTATCCCTCGACGCGTCAGCTCATCCCAGCGTAAAGGTGAAAAAACGTCTGCCGGATATCCAGAAACCTCTTTACCCCAAAAAGCTTCGTTGCGGTTTGCATTCCAAATATCCAGTCGGATGGTGGTATTTTTGGGAATCATGATTTTTCTTGTATCGTCTAATTTAAGCCAAGTATCGGCCGTAGCTTTCCGGGGAAAAAAATAAAGTGAGGGGGTTAAACGTAAGGTTTCATTCAAACACTGATTAAGCAATTTTGCTTCGGTTAAGCTTTCAGGATCGTAAACATCAATGTCTTTTACTTCGTTATATATCTTCTCTTGCAACTCAGGTTGTCGTGACAAATGAGATAACGTCCAAGTCGCAAACGATGAAGTCGCTTCTAAAGCCCCGGCTAGAAATACTCTGATATTGCTCCGCAATGCCTCTTCATCTTCAACTTTATCAATGAAGTTTTTCCAATGTCCTGACTTTTCGCCTCTGCCAGAAAGTGCAATGTCAGTTAAGTCCTCAAGGGCTTCCCTCCAACGCTTTACATCAGCTCCTTTTCCCGTAATAAATTGATGAATAGCCGACAGGTTAGGTGCCACGGTATTAGTAATCATGTAATCAATTAACGAAAGTAACGCAGGGACATACCGTTCGCGTAACTCCTTATAGTCAACCGAACCACCAAAGAAATTATTCACTAACATTTCCAACATGATAGGTTGAATTTCCTGCTCAATTTCGACGCGAGAAATGTTTTTCTTACTCACCTTCTGCGCATCACGTAAAACGATTAATCGTTTCTCTATCGTTTTACGAAACGTTTTCTCAAACTCATGAAACTCTTCAGGTTGGAACAGAGAGCCTTTTCCAAAAGGCCCCGCTGACATCTGTTTTTGTTTTCGCCATACTTTGCCGTTTGCATATAGGAGAGAATTGACTCCGGTGACACGGGCAATTCCAGTCATGGGTGTCGTATCACGATCAAATTGTCCGGACTTATCGCCTGTAGCAAGAAGAACAGCTCTAATGACGGCTGGATCACGCGTAATGAAAACCGGTGGCATACCCATCACATATAAATAGCGGTTATCACGCTCAAACAAATCAGGTGATTTAGCATTTGTATAAAAAGCATCGAAGAGTGCCAAAGGCGTTTTATAGTTCAAAAGATGAGGAAAAGGGAGACATGGCCGCCCTCTTTCAAATAAATATACACGTGACGGTAAAACATCACCCTTAAATGGATTAATATCCATGATTTGCTGCCAGATATTTTTAAATAAACACATTTAATTACCTTGATCAAAAATGCAATGAGGTCTACTTCTAATTGCAGTGTTAATGAGGAAATTCAAGAACCAATACGGTCAGAGTGTTTGATTTTTATAGGATGAATTTTTACTTCAAACCGCTTGGAGAAGTCTTTGAACTTAACTAAATAGACTGAGCCATCTTCATCAGAAAAGAAAACAGCTTGATGGAAATTGTCACGTTGAATGAGATATTGTGGACAATCTTTTTTGAATAATCTTGGTAATCTGGCCATGAGCAATCCTTGCTTAAATGACGATTAAAATTAATTTAATCTATATGTATAAAATCAAACGATATGATTCTATTGATTCCTTATCTACGTTGATTCTAATGGATCAAGACTTTTGCTTTAAACTCTCTCTTAGCATGCACAACACACTTAATTCTTCTTCCGACAAATTTTGATTGTCTTTTATCAAGTGTTTCACTTGATCTAAGAAATAATGTGCTGTTTTACCTTCAATGTAATTATCAATGACTCTGGGATCAATATAAGCACTTTTTGCAACAGCTGGAGTATTACCCAGCTGCTCCGAAACGCTGACGACCACGGATTTAATATTCTTATCAAGCGATGCTTGGTCTTCTTTGCTGACTGTGCCGAGTTCATCAAAAGCCAATGCAGCGATCATAGTACCTGCCCATGTCCTGAAATCTTTCGCTGAAAATTCCTCGCCCATACACTCATGAATGAAATCGTTAAGCTCACTGGCTTCGACTTCTTTTTTATTGTTATTTTCATCATAGTATTTGAACAGACGATAACCGGGAATATCGTCTAAGTTTTTAATAGCATTGGCTAATTTTTTATCTTCGACATGACGTTCTTGTTCCTGACCAGATTTACCCAGATACGAAAATATAATTTCGTCGTCATTAATTTCTACATGTTTTTTCGTAACGTGGTTAAACCATACGTATTGTTTTCTTCCGTGTATCTAGGGCTACCGGGTCGAAAATACGCTTGATCCATTAGACGCAGCATGGTGGATAAGACTTTTTCTCTTGACATCTTACGTTTTCGTAAATGTTGGCCTGTAACACGCCGCATATGCTCTAACTGCTCAGCAAACCGAATGATACGATCGAATTTTTCTTGGTTATGTTTTTCTTGAATATCTGGATTGTAAATATATTGTTTTCTATTTTTAGCATCCCTTCCTGTCGCTAAGATATCGGCTTCTTTATCCTCAGATATTTCAACATCAGTCCATGCCGGCGGTATGACCAAGCTGGCGAACCACTCTCTTATGGATTTATCTTTTACCGTTTTATTCTGTTCATCAGTGTAGGTAAAACCCGTGCCATGTTTTCTTCTGTAGTACATATTCGTTATTTTCAATCAAATAGTCAGGGGATAGACCGTCTTTCACAAAGTCAAAAAATGCCATTAATTCAATCGCTTTTTTTCGACTTCAGGTATATAGGCCAGTGTAAGAAGAGCTTACTTTCGCTAATCGGCCTCGTTTAGTCAGGCTCATCTTAATAGTTTTTAACCTGCCCCCAAATAACCTTGAGCAATACTTGCTTAATAATCTATCTGGGTAAAATCAAACGATCTGACCCTATTGATTTTTAGTTAACTATAATAACTTATGATATTGTTGTAAGTATCAACAACTTACCTGAGAGAGGGGTAAATGGAACTTAGTTACGTTAGTAGGAATCTCCGTAAAACAATCTCATTTAAAGACATAGTTTCAAATCCTTTTCTTGATAATGAAACCAAAAGAGTAAACTTATCGACCCAAGCGGCGACGCTCACTAATCAATCGGATGTTTTTAATAACTCTCTAAAAAAAATATCTATCAAATCAAAAGATGCCTATCAACCAAAAACTATCGAAATAGCCATAATACTTAAACTCTTATCATCAAACCTTAGGCGAGTGCATAATATTTCGCCGAGCAGCAGGGTTCAAATAGTGTCAACTCTAATTGCTTTTCTGAAAGAATCCTCCCCTTACAGTATTCACCGATTTGATATAAAAAACTTTTATGAAAGTATCGACACATCAAAGATTGTTCATAAGTTAAAAAAACAGGGCAAAGTTTCAAAAAAAAGCAGAAACCTCGTCGAGGCTTATTTAACGGCTCTCAATCATGAAGGAGTCTCAGGCTTAGCCAGAGGTCTAAGCCTGAGTGCTACCCTATCAGAATATGTTCTGGAAGATTTGGATAGGAAAATAAGGGCATTAGAAAATATTTTTTTCTACGCTAGATTTGTCGATGACCTTGTACTGATAACAGAAATTGGATTTAACAAAGAAGAGTTGAAGAGCTTGATTAATAGTGTTCTTCCAGAATCATTAGAACTTCACACAGCAGGAAAAAAGATTTTCCACGGGAAAGCTATTAAACCAACCGATAGTAAGACAACGCCTATCAATTCATTTGAATATCTTGGATATAAATTTGTTATTTCAAACAAAAATCATCCGAAAGAAAAATTTATAGACATTAAAAGAAGGGATATAGAAATTGATATCTCAGAAGACAAACTCGATAAATTAAGAAAACGTCTGATTAAATCATTCACAAGCTATATATGTTCTACAAAGAATCCATCAGACTATGAATTACTTCAAAAACGTATCAAGTTTCTCACTGGGAATTATGAGTTAGACAGGAACCTCAAAACCGGAAAAATCAAATCAGGAATTTATTACAACTATTCTCTCGTTAATACGTCTAAAGGACTAAATAAATTAGATAACTTTCTAAAAGGTCTTTTATTTTCAAAAAAACATAAATTATCAAGAAGAATCCAACAACATATATCTCTAATTAAAAGACGAGAACTAGCAAACTTTAGTTTCACAAAAGGCCATAATAAGAAAAGATTTCATACCTTTACTTACTTGGATCTTAAAGAAATCAAAAAGGTTTGGTAATGAAAACATTCAGCAGAAATATAAAGCTTAATGATTACAATAGAATTTTATTATCAGACACCGCACCATTCGATGTACCAATCATTTTTAGTAATAATTCTTTTTATAAAAAAATCGAAGTCCTTGAAAATAAATCAGCTTTTTTAAGATCGACTTTTGACTATCTGTTTACTCCCAGAAAGTTAGATAAATATACAATTCCTATGCGGTACAAAATTAGAAAATCTGATTTTAACTATCGCCATATGGGCCTGCTGCATCCATCCAGTCAATTGATGATTCTAGAATTCTATAAATCTTTCTCACATCAAATTATTCATTATTGCTCTCAGAGTACTTATAGTATTCGAAGACCAAAAAAAGTTGCCTCATTTTTTTTCGTAAGAAATGCCATAGAAAATAATCATAATTTGCGCACAGGAGCTGCTGAGAGTGTTAGTGATGAAAACAAATACCGTCATGCAACCTCTTACTTTAGTTATGATCGATACACCCGTCTTTATCAATTTTTCGAGAGTGAAGAATATTTAAATCTAGAGACTAAATACACTGATTTCTGGTCATTAGATATTTCAAAATGTTTTGAAAGTATTTATACCCACTCAATAGAGTGGGCAACAAAATCTAAATTTATATCGAAGGATTTCAATGTCAAAGATTCTTTTGGAGCCATTTTTGACAAACTGATGCAGAAATCAAATTACAACGAAACCAACGGCATCATCATTGGTAATGAGTTTAGTCGAATTTTTGCTGAAGTGATTCTGCAAGCAGTGGATCGCAAAACCCTTGAGATGCTGGAAAAGATTGGCATTAGAGAAAATGAAGATTACGATATCAGAAGATATGTAGATGATTACTTCATTTTTGCAAACAGTGGAGATACAGCACAGAAAGTTACAAATATTCTAGAAGATAACTTAAGACAATATAAGTTACACCTTAATAGTAATAAAACTAAGAAGTTAACTAAACCATTCATTACCAAGATTACGAAATCAAAAATAGAGACTTCAAAAGCTATAGATGAACTTTATAATATACTTTTCAGCTACGAAGATAAAAAAATAAAAATAAACCCAAAACGAATTAGACGTAATCATCATGTAATCAAATCATTTTTAAATAGAATAAAAGCTGCATGTAGTGATGATATAGATTCATATAATGTAATGACTGGTTATGTTCTTTCAGCATTTTTAAACAATGTGAAAAAGATAACTGATTCGATTACTGATGAGAATCGTTCTAACTTCTCATCATCAAAAAACGCTTTTGTTATTATCCTTCGCATTGCATTTCATTTATTTAGTGTCAACCCATCCAACTCAAACAGCATAAAACTCAGCTCACTGATGTATCTTTCTTTTGTTTTTTTTGAAAAAAACTTCAAAGAAGAAGATGAGACAATTAAACTCTTAATTAACTCATTTATTAAAGATTTTTTTTCAAGTGGAAAATGTAAACAGTTATTAGATAATTCATATAATTACTTTTCGATTGAATTTGCTAATTTACTTTTTGTATCGAGAAACATGGGAACTGATTTTCTTCTCACTCCAAAACAAATCGACCAGATATTTGACTTGGATGCTATTGAATCAAAGAACACTAGCTTTGCTAAAGAGGAAGAGAATTCAGATTATTTCAGGTTAATGGCTTTTTTGTATTATGTAGGTGACGAACAGGAATACAACAGATTGAAAGAAAGGGCGGTTAAGCTCATAAATCAAAGGCTATCCAATTTAAGTGCAATTACTAAAGATGCAAAACTGAGTTATTTAGCCTTAGACTCTATAGCATGTCCTTATATTGATGAAAAAGTTCGAACAAAGTGGGCATGTAGACTATTCAAAGAAGTCTTCGGTAAAGAGATTCCTCTCTCAGATAAAAGTTCATTCTTCAAAGCAATTTCAGAAGAAGAATGGTTTATTTCATGGAAACACCCAGAGCTATGGAATTTGCTAGAAAAAAAAGAATTGCACTTCGACTATTAATAAAATAGCATCATATCTGTTACTTGAGCTGTAGCGTTTTAGCCATTAGTTTTAATTGGCGCGACTTGATAAAAGTTTCTCATCAGTCTCTGATGATGGTGCTTCGGCACACACACCTTACGTGCAGCTCAAGTAACCTCAATCGAACCTATAAAAAACTATAAATACTTATTCACCATCACTTCATCAATCTGCTCAGGTGCCAGGAATTTTTCGGCATAGACTTTGTAAGTTTCGGTGGTCAGGAATAAATCAAACACGTCTGCATCGATATGTTCGTCTGCTACCATTTTGGCCATAATATCAATGGCTTCACTGACTGTTTTGGCTTTTTTGTATGGTCTGTCTGCTGCGGTAAGTGCTTCAAAGATATCGGCTAATACCATAATACGTTCGGGTATCGAGAGTTGGTCTTTGCTGAGTTTTCTGGGGTAGCCGGTGCCGTCCATTTTTTCATGATGAGTGGAGGCATATCGAGGTACAAGGGACAGTTCTTCTGGGAATGGTAAGGCGTCCAGCATACGAATAGTGCTGATAATATGTTCGTTGATTTTAAAGCGGTCTTCTGAGGTGAGTGTTCCCCGTTCTATTTTGAGGTTATAGAGTTCGCCCTGATTATAAAGATGCTCAGGTATCGCCATTTTGATGCCCAGATGTGGCTCAAAACCGGTTCCATCATCACGAGGAATAATATGCTCAGGCTTATCTGACAATAAGGTCTCTTCACAGGGGAGGTTATTTTCTAGTGTTGTGAGGCGGTCTTCATCAGCGGGTGATAAACCTAATCTATCGCTGAAATGTCGTATCCATGTGATCTGAGCAATTTCATCGAGACGTGCTTTTTTATCCTCACTTAATGCTTCGCCTCCTACATTCATGGCTGCCACAAAAGCAAAGTCATCTCTCAGTTGTTGTTGCGTGCTGTCGAGTTCAGCTTGATGCTGTGCCTGGTTGTCAGGTGATTGCGTCATGTTTTGCCAATAAGTGATCTCAGCATCACGCCACAGCACTTCAAAGCGAGTGCGTATTTCATGAATACGGTTGTAGATGGTTTCGAGTTTGCTGCCTTTATCGACGATATGTTCTGGTGTGGTTATCTTGCCGCAGTCATGTAACCATGCCCCAACTTTGAATTCACGCCACTCATCTTCAGAATGAAAACGAAAGTCACGGAAAGCCGGGGCGAGAGAGCCTTCCGCCTGTTCTGCCAGCATGAAAGCCAGCTCTGGTACACGTTCACAATGGCTGGCCGTGTAATGTGATTTATCGTCGATGGCCTGAGCAATCAGCTGGATAAATGAGTCCATCAATTTATCCTGATTGGTTTCATGCTGACGAATAGCTGCCACCATGTCTTCCATGGAGTGTCCTAGCTCATCTATCTCTCGAATAAAGCTATCAGGAATGAATAAGTCTTCAAATTGACGTTCACGTATTTTCTGATTTTCTTCAGCTAACTTTTTAATCGGCGTCACAATAGGTGAGGCAAATAACCATGGTGCCGGTAGGAGTAACAGCAAAAAGCCAATCGACATAAGCAGTGAGAGCGTCACTTTTTCCTGAGCCCCACTGAGTACTTCTTTAACGGGTATGGCAATACCTAAATAATCATTTCTCCCACCGTAACTGCCAAACGGCGAAACATAGACATAGTTCGCTTCACCGTTTAAATTCGCTTTTTTTAACTGACGCTGATTATTTTCCTCACGCGCGTAATCCAATAAGGGTGAATAAGGCACGCTTAACAAACCCTGCTGTTTACTGAGAAACCACTTATGTGCCATCGCTGTTTTTTGCTCATCTGACACATGGGCAATGGCTTTGTTGATAATGGGTAACAGGGCTTTATTTTTATCTGAAATAAGCATTTTCAAATCAGTCGGAAATGGCGTAGGAGAAAACGCAATATCATCATGATATTGCACATCCTGATAGAAAAAACGTTCACCAACATAATGAAGAATCTCTGTGACATCCAATCCAGCATCCGCCTCCCCCTTACTCACCGCTTCAAACACTGTTCGGGTAGAAGACACTTCTTGAATCTTTATTTCTGGAAAGGCCTGCTTTATGACCTGAATAATAGACCAGCCTTGAGGGATAGCAACGGTTTTGCCTGTCATTTGCTCAAGGTGAGATATAGTTGGAATACCGCTTTTGGTCACCAGTGAATAGGGCAAATGCACATATGGGTCAGTGAATGTACCGGAGTATAGCGGCTTATCGATATCAAACACCGACTGCAAAATATCAATCTGCCCGGCTTCATATTGTGTCACCAGCTCTTTCCATGAGAAGCCATTGATATAGTCAAATTTAAGCCCAGTCATATCAGCGATAACGCCGAGATAATCAATGCTATAGCCTTTAGGACGACCTGAGCTTGAAAAGTCGATGGGCGCCCAGTCCATTTCATTAGAGACTTTTAAACGGGCAGATGAGGCTATCAGTGCTTTTTCTTCTTCCGTTAAATCCATTGGTGTACGTGTTTCAGGAATCACAATAGCTTCATTATTCGGCAAGTTAGAGGCTAATAATTCACCTGTAGAGCGGTATAAAAAAACATGCCCAAAATCACTCAGCTCGTGCTGGCTCAGATAATCTGACATTGAACTCAACGCAATATCTACAGCTATCACCGCACCATTACTTAACTTTTTAGAATAGGTCTGGCCGGGTGCTTGTATGTTGTGAAATAAGTAGGGGTCTGTTTTGTTGATGCTATTTTCGTCTGCATTCACAAACCAAGGGCGAATAATGGACACATAATTACTGGGTTCACTGCGTTCTAGTCTGAGCTTAAAGTCACTGGAGTAATATTCAAATGTGCGTTTACGATCGACGCCATCACCACTAATCGTGACGACAAGCCATCTATCCTCAGGTTCGGCGTTGAGTTGTTTGCGAACTTCCTCGCCGCTGTTCAGATTAATGACTTCATAGAAATCACCATTAGGTAAACCGAGGTAAATCGCATAAAGCATGTCGCGGTTAAGCATCAGAGACGAAAAAATACCACGTGCATTCTGGCTAACCGTATTGCCATTCATCAGGTCAGGATAACTCGCGAGAATCCGCGTTGTTTCCACGGCCTGGCTATCGATGGTATTGAGTAGTTGGCTGGTTTTATCTGCCAGATAATTGAAGCGTTCAGTAGCAGCATCGGTTGCCATCTGCTGCATAAAATAATATTGCAGTGTCAGCGCTGCAAAAGCAGTAATGAACGTGGCGATGATAAACGTCATTACCACCGTAAGGCGTATTGTAAGCCGAAATGTAAAGCGATACTTTCTGTGTTCTGTCATTTGCAGTGTCCGTATTGCTAAATGCTGAAACCACATTAAATTAACGATGTTTATCGCTACATTGTTAACTTAAAAACTTGACTATACACCTTAAGCCATCGGCAGAAATACGAAATTAATGAATAATAAGATCCAATAAACAGTTTTTTATTACCGACTCAATTTGCCCTGCCAAGCAGAAAGAATATTTTGGCTTGTTTATCCCATTATTCAGGCATGGTTAAGCTGAACTCCTTCACTATATATATCTCCCTGTTGACGTCATAGCAGATAGAAAAATAAAAAAGGACACCGCATGAAATGGGCTAAGTTGGGCTTACTGAGTATCTGCCTTATAGGGATTATTGTTGGACTTGGCCTGTGGTGGCAGCATCAGAAAGTTTACCCCTCAACCGATGATGCCTATGTTCAAGCCAATATTCTGACTGTTTCACCACAAGTGACTGGCCGGGTAACCGAGTTAAATGTTACTGAAAATGACTTTGTTAAGGCCGGTGACATACTCCTTAAAATTGATGATAGTGATCTGCAAAGTGCTGTTGATGAAGCCACCTCAGAGCTTGAGAAAACAATTCAGAAACACATGATGGCGGGTTCGGATGTCAGTAAAGCCATCGCCAATCTGAACGCAGTACAAGCCACACTTGGGGATGCAGAACTCGAATTTGAACGTCAGCAAACGCTGTATGAACGCCGAATAATTCCTAAATCCACCTTAGATAAAACCCGAGCTAACCTCGACAAACTCAAAGCAGATAGAGATAGCGCCAGAGCAGCACTGAACACGGCACAAACTCAACTGGGTGGAGAAACCGATCATGATCCTGCGGTTCGCGCCGCGCGTGCTGCATTAAAACGAGCACAAATTGCACTCAGTTATGCGGTGGTCTACGCCCCGGCTGATGGCTGGATTGCGAATCTGTCTCTACGTCCGGGCGACGTAATAACGACAGGTCAATCTCTATTCTCCATCGTTGAGAAAAATGACTGGTGGGTCACGGCTAATTTTAAGGAAACCGCCCTCTCACGGATTCGACAAGGACAACCCGCCAGCATTAGCGTTGATATGTATCCAGATATGACATTAACAGGAACCGTCGCCAGTTTAGGTATGGGTTCAGGCGCTATTTTTTCACTGCTCCCACCTGAGAATGCCACCGGAAACTGGGTGCATGTGACACAGCGTTTCCCTGTCCGGATTCACTTGGACTATCAGCCTAGCCCAGAACAAGAGCAGCATTTACGGGCGGGATCCAGTGTCACTGCCACAGTGGATACAACAGAATTAGATACAGCTAATGACTGAGAGCGAAAACCAGCCTGTTCACTGGTTAATCGTCTTTGCGGTGGTGCTCACGGCTGTACTTGAAGTGCTTGATACCACCATCGTTAATGTCGCTTTACCTCACATTAAAGCGGCATTTGGCATCACCAGTGATCAAACCGTTTGGATCGTCACTAGCTACATTGTTGCCTCGATTGCCGTCATGCCTCTCACAGGCTTGTTATCACGTAAGTTTGGCCGTCGTCGGTTAATTATCTCTGCCATTGTGGGGTTCGCGTTTTTCTCAGCATTGGGCGGCATGGCACAAACCTTCGAAATGCTGGTGTTTTTCCGTTTAGGTCAGGGCTTTTTTGGCGCCTTTCTCATCCCCTTATCTCAAGCCATATTATTTACCAGCTTTCCAAGAGAGAAACGCGGTCAGGCTATGGCGATATTTGGTTTAGGTGTGATTGTCGCTCCTGTACTCGGCCCCACCATCGGTGCGATTTTAACTGAGCATTTTTCCTGGCGTGCAGTGTTTTACGTCAATATGCCGATTGCCTTTATTGCTTTATTAATGGTCAGTGGCGAACTCAAAAAAGAAGAGACACAAGCGGTTGATATTGACTGGGTGGGGCTATTGTTAATGGTCACGGCTATAGGTGCCTTACAAATGACCCTGGACTTAGGCGAAAGTCATGATTGGTTCGATTCTCACCTGATTCAGGTGACCGCCATTGTCTCAGCTGTCACCGGCTTTATTTTCTTTGTGCGTGGCATGGGGCGTAATCTGAATATCATCGATTTTTCACTACTGAAAGATAGAAGCTTTGCCGCGGGCAATGTCGCCATCGTTGGTTTTGGTATCTCCATGTTTGGGGCCATTGCTATTTTGCCTTTATTTGTTCAGGGACTATTGGATTACCCTGTGCTGGAATCAGGCCAATTATTTATTCCACGTGGTATTGCGGCTGGTTTTTCTATGGTGGTGACCGGCTCATTTCTAGTAAACCGGTTTGATCCACGGATGTTATTAGCCATCGGTTTGATTCTCACGGGTACGGGGAATGTCATGCTGGCTAACTTGAACCTTGACGTGAGTTTTTGGCAGCTTGCCTGGCCGGGAGTTATCTCAGGGTTAGGTATGGGGCTGTTTTTCGTGCCTATGTCGACACTGGCTTTCCAGAATATTTCCTCAGAAAAACAAGATGAAGCTTCTGGCATATATAGTGTGATGCGTTCGCTTGGTTCATCAGTCGGTATCGCCATTATTGGCTGGCAACTTGCTCGCAGAACCAATCTTCACTATGCCATTCTGACAGAGCAGATCACGCCTTTTAACCCAGCTGTCTCTCAGTATTTAGCACCTTTAGGCTTGTCACCTGACACAGGGATGGGGGCCAAGGTTTTAGCGAATGAAGTCATGGCTCAAGCCTCAATGCTAGCGTTTCAGGATGCCTTTATTCTGTCGGGACTCGCGGCATTTGCCATGTTACCGATGGTGCTGTTAATTCAAAAACCTGCAAAATCAGAGGTGGGTTCGCCAGCCACTGTGCATTAACTCAAACAACATCGTGTGATAAAAAAATCCCGGACCAACAAGCTGGTCCGGGATTCATTTCTTTCAATGTAATGCAGTCAGTGGTTTATGCAACAAATAACGACTTCGCATTCACAAATTCTTTTATACCAAAGCCTCCGTGCTCACGACCATAGCCACTTTCTTTTACACCACCGAAAGGCATATTGGCTTGAGGACCAGCGTAACCATTAATGTTCACCATGCCCGTATCGAGTTGTTCACGGGCAATACGAATAGCACGCTCCTCATCTTTAGAGAAAATGCCGCCACCAAGTCCATATCGGTGGTCATTAGCAAGCTCAATGGCTTCAGCTTCATCAGCGACTTTGAATAACGCAGCCACCGGGCCAAATAACTCATCGTCATACGCCGGACTGCCAGCTTGGATGTTTTCCAATACCGTGGCTGGGTAATAGGCACCTTTTTGGTCAGGTACTTCACCACCACATAAGCATGTGGCCCCTTTCATCACCGACTCCTGAACCTGCTGATGCAGCTTGTCACGCAGATCAACACGTGCCAATGGTCCCATATCATGATCACTATTGGTTGGGTCACCAAAGGTCAGCTGTTTCATTGCCGCGACATATTTATCTCTGAACTCTTCATAGACAGGGGCTTCAATAATAAACCGTTTCGCTGCAATACAGGTTTGACCACTATTCATGACACGTCCCTGAACACAGGTTTTGACGGCCAGATCGATATCGGCATCTTTCAGAACAATATAGGCGTCACTCCCACCCAGTTCCAGTACATTTTTCTTCAGATGCTCGCCAGAAATTTTGGCAATCAGTCGACCGATACGAGCACTACCTGTAAACGTCACACCCCGAATATGAGGATGAGCAATCAATTCATCTGCCGTTTCACCATCAACAAATAGGCAGCTGAATACGCCCTTGGGTAAACCCGCTTCTTCATAAATCTTCTGAATGGCCTCTGCTGTTTCAAAGCAGGACTCATCATGCTTAAACACTGTCGTATTACCCGCCATAATCACCGCAATGCTGTAGCGGATACATTGATAAAGGGGGAAATTCCAAGGCTGCATGCCTAAGATCACGCCTTCAGGCTGATAGGTAATAATGCCTTTCTTACCTACAGCGATGTCACGCTCTTCATCAGCCAGAGCGTCAATGCCATGCTCAGCGGTATATTCACAGATAGCAGCACACTGCTCGGCTTCACCTTCGCCTAGTGCTAAGGGTTTACCCATTTGTTTAGCCATCATTTGAGCTAATTTAGCTTTGTCACGACGGAGCAATTCAGCGATTTTTTTGATAATGCTGGCACGCTCTTCAAGTGAGGTGTCTCTCCAGTGCTGAAAGGCTTTATGAGAATCATCAATTAACGCTTCTGCTTCCTGCTTGGTATGCAGATAGTAGGTTTTATACACCTCTTCTGTGGCAGGGTTATAGCTATCAATTGTTTGACGAGAAATAGCGGTTGTTTTCAATTCTGCTTGAGTCATATTTTATCCTCTTTGATAGTAAGAAAATTCGCGTTGATTGCAGATTGGAAATTAACGAGCATCCTCCAGAAATGGATAATCGGTGTAGCCTTCAGCACCACCACCATAGAAAGTATTTTGATCAGGCGTGTTCAGTGCAGCGCCGGCTTTGAGGCGTTCCACCAGATCCGGGTTAGCAATATATTGACGACCAAACGCTACAGCATTAGCACGTTGGCTTTTCACCGCATCCTGTGCTGTCAGCAGATTGTAGTCACCATTGGCAATGTAAAAGCCCTGCCACTGTTTGATTATCTGCTCAACGATGTATAAGTCTTCATTACTTACATCAATGCCAGGAAAACGCTCAACGATGTGGACATAAGCTAACTTATGCTCGTTAAGCTGTTTGATGAGCGCACTGTATGTAGTGAGTGGATCACTGTCACTGACATCGTTGAAAGTACCGGTAGGTGATAATCGAATACCAACGCGGCCAGCATCCATCACTTCAAGCACAGCCTCAACTACTTGATTAACCAGACGAATACGGTTCTCGACGGAACCACCATAATTATCTGTACGCTGGTTACTGCTGTCACAGATGAACTGATTCAACAGATATCCGTTGGCAGCATGAATTTCTACGCCATCAAAGCCTGCTTTGTCTGCATTACGAGCAGCTGTTTTGTATTCTTCAATCAGATTATTAATATCATCAGCGGTCATGGCTCGTGGCTCAGATACATCCACCATTTGCCCATCGACGAATGTTTCTGCTTCAGCGCGAATTGCTGATGGGGCTAAAGGTTGCTCGCCTTCAGGGAGTACCGAGTGATAACTGATTCGGCCAACATGCCAGAGTTGTAAGAAAATCTTTCCACCTTTGTCGTGAACGGCATCCGTGATTTCTTTCCATTTTGCTACTTGTTCGTCAGAGTAAATACCAGGGGTCTTGATATAGCCTTTACCCATCTTGCTGATTTGCGTGCCTTCAGCAATGATGAGACCAGCACTGGCACGTTGTGAATAGTATGTGATGGCGAGATCATTGGGGATATCCGTATCATCATGGGCTCTGTTTCGTGTTAGTGGGGCCATAAAAATGCCGTTTTTGAGTTCCACCGAGCCCATCTTCACAGGACTGAATAAGTCATTCATATACTTCCTCCTTTGTTGTCCAGATGATCAGTTTGATAACAAAGTCATCAAATAGTTCGTTGGCTAACTATAGGAGAGAAACTGTCTTTTCTATGTGAAGAGACAAACTTGAGCGTCTATAAAACGACACTCTAAAATAAAAAGTCCCTTTAATCCTTTCTCGATCACACTTCTACATTATGATGTGCGTTCTCTGATGTTAAATACTGGCACTTGTTCGTTTATGTTTGGGTAAATACAGCGATATCACGGCTGTTATGACGATAAATAAAGCAGACACCCATAAACAAAACCCTAAACCATAAGACTGGTAGAGCCAGCCTGAAAGCACCGTACCTATTAACCTGCCCATGGCATTTGCCATGTAATAAAAGCCGACATCAAGTGATACGCCGTCTTCACCTGCATAACTGACAATCAGATAACTATGCAAAGCTGAATTAATGGCAAATAAAACACCAAAGATCATCAGCCCCACTATCAGTACCAGCTCTTTATGCCAGTTATAGGTCAGTGCGACTGCGATCATTACTGGAATTAAACTTAAGGCGAGCGCCCAAAACAAGGCATCTTTGCCATCTGGAAGTCTCGTTTTAGAGCGGGTCGTTAATCTAGGTGTAAACCCTTGTACCGCACCGTAACCTATCACCCATAAAGCCAAAAAACCGCCTACATACCAGTGATCCCAACCAAAGCTGGTAGATAAATAAACGGGTAAGGCCACAACAAACCAGACATCCCGTGAACCAAATAAAAACATTCTGGCGGCAGAAAGCACGTTAACTGACTGGCTTTTAGAAAAAACATGACTAAATTTAGGCTTATTTTTAGCTCTGCCTAGCTCTTGTTTAAGAGAAAACAGACTAAATATCCAAACCATCATTAATCCAAGGGCCATCACTAAGACCGCCCCTTTAAATCCAATCAGCGTGAGCAGCCCGCCTCCGAGAAAAAAGCCCACGCCTTTTAATGCATTTTTTGACCCGGTTAACGCAGCAACCCATTTATAAAGCTGACCATTTTCCTCTTTTGGCACCAGTAACTTGATGGCACTTTTGGCACTCATTTTATTTAAGTCTTTGGCGACACCGGATAAGGCCTGTGCCGCCATGACCCAAATAACAGTTAACCATTCACTCGGCACAAGTAGCATAGATAAGGCGACAACTTGTAGCAGCAGCCCTATATTCATCGTTTTATTCAGGCCAATATGTGCGCCTAGCCACCCTCCAACGAGATTAGTGATCACCCCAAAAATCTCGTAAAACAAGAAGAGCATGGCGATCTGCAATGGGCTGTAACCCAAACTATAAAAATGCAATACCACTAACATGCGTAATGCACCGTCAGTTAAGGTAAAAGCCCAGTAGTTTGTGGTGATAATAAGATACTGGCGAATCTCGTCAGATAGCTTAGCCAAGGCTGTCATTGATGGTTACTCCGAATCCTGGCGACCGACCAAACGCACTAACTCAGCAGTACGGTTAGCATAGCCCCACTCGTTGTCATACCAGGCGTAAATCTTCACCTGCGTGTGATTGACGACCATGGTGGATAAGGCATCAACAATGCTTGAACGCGGGTCACCTTTGTAATCTATCGATACCAGAGGGCGCTGTTCATAACCTAAAATACCGTTCAGCTCTCCATCAGCCGCTTCTTTTAATAAACGGTTGACTTCATCAGCTGTTGTTGCACGCTCAACCTCAAACACACAGTCTGTTAGCGAGGCATTGGTTAGCGGCACACGTACAGCATGCCCATTAAGACGCCCTTTTAACTCAGGAAAAATTTCTGTAATCGCCGTTGCTGAACCTGTTGTTGTTGGAATCAAGCTAGTGCCACATGACCGTGCGCGACGTAAGTCTTTATGTGGTGCATCAATGATCGTCTGGGTATTGGTAATGTTATGAATGGTCGTTATAGAGCCATGTTTAATACCTAACTTATCGTGAATAACTTTGACCACAGGCGCAAGAGAGTTTGTTGTGCATGAAGCGGCTGTCACAATTTGATGGCGGTTTTTGTCATAACTATCATCATTGACACCCATCACGACATTTAAGACGCCCTCTTCCTTCACGGGCGCCGTCACAACGACACGCTTTACGCCTTGTTTCAAATAATCTTGAAGGATGGCCTTGCTTTTCATTTTGCCACTGGCTTCAATCACAACATCACAGGATGACCAGTCAGTCTCAGCGATGCTTTTATTCTGACTGCAGATGATGTTTTTACCATTGATGTGAATGACATTATCTTCAGACATCGCCTCATGATGCCAAGTACCTTGGACTGAGTCGAAGTTGAGTAAATGAGCCAATGTATCTGCATTTGCAGCAGGATCATTAATCTGAACAAACTCAATATCATCCCAATCAAATGCAGCTCTTAAAGCTAAGCGACCGATTCGACCAAACCCATTAATACCGACTTTGATTGTCATATTTAATCCTTAATTGCGTAGTATTTTTCTAAGAAATTCAGATGTGCCGTTGCTGTTAAAGCACGGGGTCTTACAGACTGAACAAGCTCCTTAACCTCTTTCCACTCCATACCCATCTCCAGTAAAAGTATGGCGGCGATCAATCCTGTTCTACCCGAACCACCACGACAATGAATAGCAATGGTCGATGTATGCTTTAACCGTTTAAGTAACTCAGTTTTGACCTGAGATAATCTCGTTAAAAAAAGAGCATCTGGAGACATATCATCTTCGATGGGTAACTGAAACCAGTGCATCCCCTTCTTCTGGATCAACATTCCCAAGTCAGGCACACCTAAATCCACAAGCTCATGATCGGGTAAAGCCGTTATGACAGATGTTGCTCCCGCATCATATAAAACGTCTAAAGCCTGTTCTATGTCAGTCTCTTTTGTGCCAGGACATGGCGTAAAAATAAATTGCCCGCCGCTTGGCAGGGGAAGAAATGTAATAGGATGTGTATTCATGATTTAACAACGTTCTTAAAAGTTATCCGCAGCAATTTTTTTGATTATCTGGACGATCAGACATTTGTTGTAATCGTTGCAGGTCCTCATCGATAAGTTGCTGATTATGTATTTGGGTGGTTGAAATGACAGATACCATCCAGAGAGGAAGGTCAGTACTGATACGATAAAACACCCACTGTCCCTGACGTCTATCCTGTATGAGCCCACATTTTCTGAGTTGAGCTAAATGCCTGGAGATTTTTGGTTGAATTTCATCTAATGCTTCTGTTAATTCACAAACACATAATTCTTCCTGTTTGAAAATCAATAAGATACAACGTAAACGGGTTTCATCGGAGAGACATTTATAAAAATCTACTGGGCTCATCACTCTATTCCAGGCTTGGACCTAATTAAGGTCAATAAACGAATTTTTAATATATGGTAATCGATATATATTTAAACAATATGACATACCAAAAATAAATGATAAAACCCAATAAATACGGCTAAAAATCAACACTAATATTGGAGCCACTCTGATATACATCATGACTTACATATGCAATATTGCATATCAATATTCGTATTCTTATATACATTACTGAATATATGGGTAGGTGGACCTAGTTGTAATTATTAAAAAGTGTTGAAAATGGCAACGTATTTCATCGATAAAAGCCCTGAGAGCTATTCAATCGTGGCCTATAGCTTGGTGTTGATACGCGCAATAGAAAATGTTCGAGACTGAATAGTTTGGAGGCTGACTGACACGCAATATCGCGCTGGGGCTCTGTATCACTTCCCATCATCAGAACGCATTATTTGTTCATAGCAGCCAGAATTAAGCTCACATAAACAATGTCATTTCTCATGTGACTTACTTCTTTGAAAAATTTAAGCATTCCTTGGAATCAAAGCCGTAGTCAGTTGTCGCACAGATCAATGCGTTGATTCATCTAAAGATAAGCTGTGTGCAAAATCAAATAACATGAATAAAAAGCATTTCACACCATACAAACATGTGCATTGCTATCTTTAGTTGAATTTGAATTTACCACTGTCAAGGAGATATAGATGAGTAACGATATTCGAAAAACCATGTGGAAAGCGATGAGTGACAGTCCTTTTCTGATGATCGGGCTGGATCACTCGCTGCAACACAGTGAACCCATGACAGCACAATTAGATGAAAATGCCGATAGTGAGTTCTGGTTTTACACGACTAAAACTAATCGAATAGCAGAAGGTGGGCCGGCGAAAGCCACATTTGTGAGTAAAGATAACAAGGTGTTTGCATCCATCCGCGGCGTATTGAAGCCAGAAACGGATGAGGCGGTGATTGATAAATACTGGTCAAAAATGGCCGCATCATGGTATGACCAAGGACGTGAGGATCCATCTCTACTTATGATGCGTTTTGAATTAGATGATGCGGAAGTCTGGATTTCAGATCCAAGCATTCAAGGCCTATTTAAACTATTCACCGATGGCAAAGTGGAGCCAGACATGATGGGTGAACATAAAAAACTCGGCCTCTAGTCTCGCGATTTTTCTGCCATATAAAAACACAAAGCCCTGCTCGCTCTGAGCAGGGCTTTTTTAATGCCACAACGCCAGGCCCACACACGCACTGGTCAAATAAAACTAATCGTAATAGATAAAAGGCTCTGCTTCATGCTCAGGCAAGTTATGAATATAATGCTTATCTGAATAAGCCGTGCACTTGAGGTCAGCCAGAAGAAGCTGGTCTTTCACCACATAAATACCGCCTAACTCCACCTTCTCTCTAATACCCGCCTCAGCGTCTAACCATTCCCCATTGGTAATGCCGGAATAGACAATATAGTCATAACGTCCATTTGAGAATCGTAAACGCCCTTCGCCACCACCACTATAGGCTGTTGAACTAAATTGCACTGGTGCGTGAAGTTCCAGCTCAATCTGATTTGGTTTGCCATAACGATAAACTAATGTGTCCTGTTTAGTGACACACACTGAAACTGATTTAGCCTTAATATCGCAGCTAAAGGAAACCGTCTCCTGTTCACCACATACATTCTCAGCACTGAGGTCGCCACATAAAAAAAGCAGTGACATGAGACCGAGGATAGTGCCCGGCCAATAAAAAGCAGCTTGTTTCATGAGCCGGCCACGTTAAATAAGGACACGGCTAAAGCCAAGCTGAGTATTGCCACAATAAGATTGGGTAATATCCCCCAACGTGCTTTATAACCTTCAGGGATTTCTGATTCGCTTAATTGTTTCAGCACGATCCCGTATTGATAGGAAGAAACGAGCGCACATACCGCCCCGAGAAGAATAAACGCCAGACCCAGAATAAATGTTGATGAGGTGGTATGTGGCGTTTGCTGTCCCTGCATGACAGCGAGTAGCAGCCCTGCTCTCTCGACAACAAAGCCAAAGGCAATCAAAGCCAGACTGGTACGGTTCCAGGCAAGCAAGGTACGTTCTGCCGCAAATAAAACTCTGGGATCATCTAAATAAGACATATCAAATCACTCATGCACTCATACTTAAAAATCAGGTCTCAACAATATCGTCTAACGACATAAATCACCACCAGTAAATTGCACACCCTACCTCGAGTTCACTTCAGACTGAGAACAGTATTTTCATACACACGCATTGTAAAAAAGGGTAAACCTAAGTGCGTAAACTTGACTCATAAACGCTATCGCGTTTCACTAAAAGACCAGCTAATTAAATAGGAGGTTGAAATGATTTCAACTGAAATTAAAGAAGCTCGGTCAATACACGATGTCGTTCAACTGATTGATAGTGGCGGCACACATCATGACTCGCCAGAAGAAGTCGCAGGCACCTATGCCTATCTCGCTGTCATTGATTCAGACCATATCAATAAAGAACATGCAAAATCTCAATTAGACGACCTGATCGAAGCCGGTGCGAAATTTGATTACGATCTGGCGCTGGAACATGCAGAGTCACACCTTATCGAAGCCCAACATTAACCCAATCAAACAAACCCTGTGAACGCGTAATACATAGCGTCATGGGGTTTGTTTTTATTGTCTTCTCACTTTCCCCTCATGTGCGGTAATGGTCTTACAAGAAAAATCGCTAGATCACTGAATTAAAATAAGAAACTTGCAGTTACCGGAAAATACTATATTCTGAGTCATTCTCGTTTTGTCATTTATCACACATAACTGACCAAGCACCCATTGCTTTTCAGGATAAATGATGACCAAGCCTATTCGTGTTCGTTACCAGACCATTGAGGTCGGTGATATGGATATCCACCTTTGTACACTTCGGGATAAACAGCAGTTTAGTGATCCAGAAGGTGAAGCCAATGACATGGGCATATCTTCAGCTACCTGGCCTTTGTTTGGTGTTGTCTGGCCTTCGAGCATAGTGCTTGCCAATCATATGCTGAACTACGACATTAAAAATAAACGTATTCTTGAGATTGGCTGCGGTATGGCATTATCAAGTTTATTACTCAATGAACGCCTGGCGGATATCACCGCCACTGACTACCACCCGCAAGTCAGTCACTTTCTTGATCGCAATACAGAACTAAACAGTGGTAAAAGCATCGCTTTCGAACAAGTCGACTGGGCAAATGACACCAGTCAGCTTGGCAAGTTTGATTTAATTATCGGTAGCGATCTGCTTTATGAAGATGAACACGTTCTGCTTTTAGCCAGCTTTATTCATAACCATGCAAATCAGCACTGTGATGTTATTTTGGTAGATCCCGACAGAGGCCGGAAAAACAAACTCGATCGTGAAATGATGGCTTATGGTTTCACCAGCGATTACATAAAGCCTGAACACACAGACTATCTCAGCGAGAAATATAAAGGTTCTATCTTACGATTCTCACGTTAGACACCGCTTTATTGTGGCACCACACCGGCGACTTTTAGCTTACCTCTTCTCACCTTATTCATCGCAATGGTTGATGAAATCAGTAGTGGCGTCACCACCAGCAATGAAGGCACAATCGCGATGCGTATAAACGCGATCATCATGATGGAACGTAATTGTGTGTCATGTTGAAATGACGCCATCAGACCACACACCAAACCGATAGAAATTGAAATACAGTAGGCAATTAAAACAATACGACAGCGTTTCCACACGATATACCAGTGAGCATTAATCAGCGGTGTTTGATGAACATGTTTCGACCGATACCAAATATAAAAAATGACCGATAAGGAACAGACACTGGCTATGGGTAGCAATAAAAATTCCATTCCCAGTAACAACGAACCTATTGGGATAAGCAGATTAAAAACCAACAGGTTAAAGACTAATAATTGATGAGGGATAACAGCCCGTTGTTGTTCAGTAAGCATAGAAATACCTCCAATGTATTACAAATATTTAAACTGCTTGCGCATCACTAATCTAGCTAAGTGTAGCGTTATCTCATTAAAATTTGTTGACGATGTTAGCCATAAATACATTGACGCATTTATGACTACAAACGAGGCATCACTGCTTAATAACCGACATTGGAGTTAATTAGAAAACGACCTCATTTCGCTATGAAATTCGGTTTATCCTGGCCTGGAAACACTGAGCTTAACGGCGGCTAACAGCCTGGCTGTTAGCATTTGGTATCACCGTTTATTGCATGCATCATCGCATTCACAAGCTCATATCCACCACGATTCTGCCACGAATTTTTCCGGCAAGAATCTGCTGAGCAGCATCGGGGACCGCATCAAGCGGAATCACTTGAATCAGTTGTTCCAAGGTCTTCAGATCGATGTCTTCTGACATGCGACTCCACGCTCTTTTCCGCAACCAAGACGGACACATTACGGAATCAATGCCTAACAAGTTCACACCACGCAGTATGAATGGCAGCACGGTACTCGGCAGACTGGCCCCACCGGCTAAACCACAGGCGGCAACGCTGCCCCGGTACTGAGTTTGACGAAGAATACTAGCGAGGGTTTCACCACCCACTGAATCAATCGCACCAGCCCAACGTTCAGAGTCCAGAGGTCTGCCACTCGGCGACGATAATTCTTCTCTGTGAATGATCTCAGACGCACCAAGACGCTTTAGATAGTCTCCCTGTTCTTCGATTCTGCCAGTCGATGCGACAACGTTATACTGGCGTTTAGCGAGTAACGAAATAGCGATGGACCCCACCCCGCCAGAGGCACCTGTCACTAATACTGGTCCAGAGTCGGGAAGTACATTGTGATCTTCAAGCGACAATGTCGCTAGCATGGCCGTAAAACCAGCGGTACCTAAAGCCATGCAATGCATGGCGCTGAGTCCTTCAGGTATTAACTCTGCCCATTCGGGCTTAACCTTGGCAAATCCGGCATAGCCACCGGAAACCTGCTCACCCACACCCCATCCAGTGACAAAAACCTGGTCACCCGCTTTGAATTTTGTGCTCTCACCGGCGTCTTCCACCACACCAGCCAGATCGATTCCTGGAACGATAGGAAACGACCTCAACACCTTGCCTTTGCCTGTAACAGCAAGCCCATCTTTGTAATTCAAACTGGAATGGGTAACGCGAATTAGAAGATCCCCACCTTGATTCGGTAAAGCATCCACGTTTTCCAGTTTGGTAAGCTTTGCTTGAGACTCCTTATCCTCTACTAGCAAGGCTGAAAATGTGTTTTTAGACATTAGCGACAACTCTCTTTCTCTTGTTTATTGTGTTAAGTGGTGTGTTTAATTAGCCAACTATATAAAAGGCTGGCTTAGGCGCCTGCGGCTGCTATCAGTCCTGAAAACAAAGGGTAATCAAGGAGTCAGGCACTGACGGCTCCCTTGCTGAAGTTAAATCAAACAGTCTGACCTTATTGATTTTTTTATTAACTATTTCGTGGGGATTGGTCAGAGTCTGCCCCCATTGGTCGCCACTTATTGGCAATCCCTTTTGACTTTATTGTTATGGCCACACATTAGTAAACTTTAATTGTGACATTTCACGAATAGCGAATTGTTCTGTGACCTGATTAAGGTTACTCCCCATAGACACAGTTACAAACTGTCCAAGTGCAGCTATATCATCTACATTTGCTGTAAGCCTGTAGAAGTATCTATTACCTTCTTTAATTTTTACTACGAAATCTATGTTGCCAGCAGACCAGTTAGCATTGTTTGATAATTGAAATTTGTGTTCACCTGGGAGTAATTCATAAATCATATAGCTTCCATTGCGAACCCCTTCTGCTTTTTCATCGTCAATTTTTATTGTTGGTATAGCTCCTCCCATTACAAAGCTAGAAGGACGATATATATATACTTGACCAGTATTTGGCTTTATATCGTGTAAACCATTAAAGGGGCTCCCCTTAGAGCCACCAAAACTTGAGCAGCCTGATATGTAAAAAATGAATATAAGTAATATTAATTTCTTCATTATGATTCCATAATTAAGCCATAGCACCCGCAGTAGATGTGGCTTTGGGCAATCAAGGGGGCAGGCACTGACGGCTCTCTTGATAAAGTTAAATCAAACACTCTGATCCTATTGATTTGGTTATATACTTCTGTAATTAGCAATAAAGTCATCCCACAATGCTACGCATTCATTTGCCAAATCCAGTGCATCAATAGTTTGTTTATTGCTCATAATCCGATATTTACATTTCATAACGCTAAGATCATCACCGTACGTTGACGTATATCTTTCTCGGCCGCTCACGTGCGGTTGGTCTTCAGTACGCTTTGTTCGTATAAGCCGACAATGTTTTGAGCCATTTGCTAAATCAGCGCATACACTTAAAGCTCTATTATTATTTATGTATTCGTCTACTTCTGCCGCACCGATGCCAAGCTTGTTAAGGTGGATTATCCAGTCTCGAACATGGTAACAATGAATGAAGAATGATATGACGTCATCGTCATAATATTCCTTATTATCACTTGGCAATAATGGAACTCCTTTATATATTGCTTCAACTCTTTCTAGATATCTTTTTACAATCTCAAGTTGTTCCAAGATTTAATCCCCTGACACATAACGCCCAAATCATGTGCGCGTGGGCGTCACCTGGATTTGCTTGTTAAGCGCCTACTCTTGCCTTATTTCTGAGAGATGTTTTGAGGGAATCTGGAAGTACAACATCACTTTCAATGATATCTATTGCACTTTCTACCCACTTAACATCATCATCTTTGTATTGCTCAAGTTCTCTGTATGTGTCTGTAGTCAAGACTGTGCAGAGTTGTTCTTTGACTGTGCCTGCACTTTCATGAATTGAGTATAAATTAATAAAGTTATTGATGGCATTTATTCGTTCTGATTGAAAATGGTTGTTCACCAATACAATATCTTCGGCATGAACTTCTTGCTGCCTATCTCGTACCCATTGATAGAAATCTATAATTTGTGAATGATATTCTTTAATAGTGTCTTTTAGATCAATACTTTCACCTTGTTCTCTGATGAATTTTTTGGGTAACGATTTAATGCTGCTTGACTTTAATAATTCAGAAGAGTCAATGCTGACTTTGAAAATAAAGCCTTCATCAGATTGAGAGTCAAAACTCATTGATGTGCCAATTGATGGAAGTTTTTCGTGCTGGCAGTAAGTTCTTAAAAATTCAACAAACTTACTTAATGGGTTTTCTTCAAACCGATTTTTAACCTCAGTTTCATAGTCATCAAATTTCGGGGCATTTTCTTTATAAACCCTTCTATACAGCACTCTTGAGTGATCAACTAACGATTTTGCTGCACAAACATAATTGTGTAGCTTAAAGCCGAGATGAGTTAACACCTCATTTAGTTTCCAGCGGTTCACTACTGCAAACAATTCAAGACCAACCCTCTCATTACACATAAAGTCAATTACAGATAAAAGCTCTTGGTAATTGCTTTCAAAGAGCCTTAATGAATAATCAAAATGCTCTAAAAGATCGATTCTGCTCTTTGCTACTTCGAGGCTCATTGTTTCTCCTAGCGCTTAACAGTATGTTTTATGAGGCCACCGGCCCCATAAAACATATTAAACAGGCCGCCTTATAATTCCTTTTCAATGACTTTAACATATTGATTATTAATAGAAGTAATTTCTTATCCATGGAATTATAAGGCCAGAGTCTTGAACTGATGATGAAAAAATAGAGCCAGTCCTTAGATATCTTCAGATAATGATTTATACGGATGAACTCGTTATTGTCGCTATCACAAATCTAACTTTGCTTAGGTCTTAATTACACTTCCCGTAATAAATGCATCGGTGGCACGCTGGATACTTTTCTGCTGGCAAATAAACCGATTGCGGAAATAACGACTACACCAATTAGTGGTCCTAAACTCCACAACAAAGGATGCCAACTTGCTTCTGCTTTAAAGACAAATACCTGTAAACCATACAGGCAGGCTTCGGCTCCAGCGGCAGCAATCAGTCCTGAGAATAATCCCAGTGCGCCGAACTCGACAAATAAGGCTTGTTGTACCAAAGATTTTTTAGCACCCAGCACACGTAATAAAGCCCCCTCTTCCAGACGCTCTTCTAGTGTTGAGCGAACACTCGCCAGTAATACCAACGCACCGGCACTTAATATGCACAGCAACACTAGCTGAATAGCTTGTGACAATTGTCCTATTACCGTTTGCACTTGTTTTAATAAATCACCGACATTCAACATCGAGACTGTAGGAAACTGTGACATGGCTTTATAAAAAGGTTGTGCATTTTGCTGGCTGATAAACACACTGCTGACAAAGTTAGCGGGATAGTCTGCTAGAGCTTGTTTTGGCAAAATCAAATAGAAATTTGGCTGCATTGAACCCCAGTCGACCTCTCGTACTGAGGTGATAGGTAAAGTAATCTCATTGCCACCAATATTAATGGTGAGTTTGTCGCCCATATTCAAATTCGCTTCTTGCATCACCCGTTGCTCGATAGAGAGTCCATCGGCATTAAAGTCACCCTCAAGCAACTTGCTACCCTTACCTATTTCCTCAGACCAGGTCAGGTTTAACTCACGTTCAAACAGTTCCGGCTCAGGTTTATCTTCAGGGTAAAGCGTTTGCACCGCTGTATCATTGATAGTGGTGACACGACCGCGAATCATGGGGTACCAGTTTGAACGTTTAATATTCAATGAATCAGTGACCTTATCTATCTGCTCAATCTGATCGGCCTGAACATTAAACAAATAGTGATTAGGTGCATCTGCCGGCAACTGCTGTTGCCAGTCTGAAATCAGGTTCGATTTCACTCCAACTAATATCAGCCCCAGCATAATGATCAGCGTAAACACTAATAACTGAAATAAGTTGGGCAACAATCGACGATATAAAGCAGCAAAGCCTATCTGCCAGCCACTGGTAGCGCCGGAGGTGAGTGAACGGCCGAAGCTAAATACGCTATAACCCAGTAAGGCAACTAAAACGCCAATGCCGACAATGGCTAACATCATAATGCTCGGTAGAATTAAGCCGCCTGTATACAGGCACATCAAACCAAACATACCGACAAAACCAATGCCATAAATAATGACCGTGTTTTGTTCTACTTTAAAACCTGGCTGCAACACCGACATCGGTGACACCTTAATCAGACGCTGCATCAATGGAAAACAAAATGCCAGCATAGAAACCAGCCCTGTCGCCACACCCAGCCATAAGCGACTTAATGAAGGCTCGGGCAAAGCGGTCGACATTAGCCCCGCCAGCATGGATGAAATAATCAGTTGCCCTGCCCACCCAGCTGCCAGACCAATACCTGCCCCTATTACAAACAGGGCGATAAACTGAATAAGGAATACCTGCACTAGCTTTTTCGGTGTCGCGCCTAGTGTTTTTAACACGGCGACCTGCATCAAATGGCGTTTTACAAACCGAGATGAAGCTAAGGCCATAGCAATCCCAGACAGAATAACCGCGAGTGTTCCAGCTAATAATAAAAAGGATTGTGCTTTACCAATAGTGTCACCGATACGCTCGCCTTTTTGTGTCGGCGTACGCCAGCGTTGACCATCATTAAGCTGTGGCGTTACCCATGATTCATATTGATCTAGTAAGTCCTTATCACCAGCCAGTAACAGGCTGTAACGTACCCGACTGCCAGGAATAATGACTTGTGTTGCTGCCAGATCGGCCATATTAATCACCGCACGAGGTGATATAGCAAACGCCGAACTACTGGCATTGGGGTCTCTGACCAGAAAGTGACTGACGGTTAAGCTTGTCTCGCCCACCTCAATCTGGTCACCAATCTTGACGCCTAATAAACTAGCGAGGCGTGAAGACAGCCATATTTTCCCCGGCTGTGGAGGCTGAGTATATTCATACCCGGTACCGAACAAAGTATCGTCAACCAGATAAACACCTTTGAGAGGATAAAGTGCTGTTACCGCACTGACCTGACTAAGTTGTAAATTATCACCAGCAAATATCATGGTACGGAATGAGGTACGTTGCGCCTGTTTCAGCCCCAGCTCATCGGCTTTTGTTTGCCAGTTGTCAGGTATCGCATCATCAGAGCTAATCAAGCGATCTGCCGCCATTAAATTGGCTGACTCGCTTTCAAATGACAGTTGTAGGCGATCAATAAATAAACTAATCGCAGTGACGGTGCTGACGGAAATAATCAACGCAAAAATCAACGTTAGAATGTCGCCACTACGGATATCACGCAGCAGTAATCGTAAGGCAAATTGCATTAGTTTTTTTCCACCAGCTGACCCGCAGACATCACGAGTTGACGATCACATTTTTCTGCCAGATGGTTATCGTGCGTCACCATCACCAGTGTCGTACCCTGCTCTTTATTCATCTCAAAAAGCTGCTCGATAATAATGCGACCATTACCCTCATCCAAATTGCCGGTAGGTTCATCGGCAAACAGAATTTTCGGGCTGGATGCAAAAGCTCTGGCAATGGCAACACGTTGTTGCTCACCACCGGATAACTGGTTTGGGTAGTGCGTTAAACGATGCGATAGCCCTACTTTTTCCAATAAGGTTTCTGCCTTTTGACGAGCGTCTTTATCGCCTTTTAACTCCGCTGGTAACATCACATTTTCAACCGCCTGCAAACTCGGTAACAAGTGGAACGATTGGAAGATAAAGCCAACATATTGCCCACGAAGTAAGGCTCGTTGTTCTTCATCCATGGCTGAGAAAGCATGATCATAAAGATAAATCTCACCCGATGTATTCACATCTAGACCTGCCAGTAAGCCCAGTAAGGTCGACTTACCGGATCCAGACGCCCCCACTATGGCGACAGACTCACCTTCCTGAATATCTAAACTAATTCCTTTCAAAATGGTCAAATCGCCTGTATTCGCCGAGACCGTATGGGTTAAATTGCTTACTTTGATTGCAGTTGTAACTGCCATGTTTTTCACTCTTGAAGGTTTGTATGTTTTTTAAAAGACAATATTGGCTCGTATTACTCATCAGTTTATTGGTGAGTAACCTTGCTTCAGCATCGACATTGCTAGTTATGGGAGACAGCCTGAGTGCTGCCTACAACCTACGACCAGAATTAGGTTGGGTTAGTTTACTGGAAAATCAATTATCTGAATCGAATCCAGAGATTAAGGTCGTCAATGCCAGTGTCAGTGGTGAAACCACCCAAGGCGGTTTATCCCGTTTTAAACAACTGCTGTCAGAACACAAACCGAGTTGGATTATTTTAGAACTGGGTGCCAATGATGCTTTACGTGGTTATCCACTAACTCAAACCAAGAGCAATCTTGAAACCATGATAAAAGCGGCACATGAGACTGATGCCAAAGTGCTACTGTTGGGCAACCAGATTCCACAAAACTACGGCAAACGCTACACAGAAATGTTTTTTAATTTATACAAAGAATTAGCCGAAGAATATCAACTGGCTTATGTGCCCTTTATGCTGAAAGGTGTCGCCCTTAACAAAGCTTTGATGCAGGCTGATGGCTTGCATCCCAATAAGGACGGTCAGCCTGTCATTCTAAACACTGTTTTTCCTGAGTTAGAACCTTTACTAGAGCAGCGATAGATAAAATCGAGCGAATGAAATTCAGACGTTATAAAAGCTAATCGCCATATCGATGCCAGGATTCATAAGGAATATTATGCTCTTCCAAAAAAGACAACAGACCGGCTGATTTTTCATCGTTAAAATGCGTTTCAATCAAGTTGATGATATATCCATCCTCACCTAGTGCTTTTTGTATGATCGGCACATGCTCAGCTTTTATAGTCCATCGCCATTCATACTCGGAGGAGCCAAAAAACTCTTTAACAACAGGCCCTATATCTTGTCCTTCAAAAACCAGATCGCCATTGTGCAGAGTTTCAGCACTCAGAAACCGCAGCCCGCGCCTGTCTCGTTCGTCTCGAAGAACGGTTTTCTTTTTATTCGTTGCTCCACACATTGATTTCTCTTGAACTTCCACTTTAATTAATTAGCACGCATACTCACTTATACTCTGGCACGTCGCACAAAAAGACGCAGCTGCTTTTCCATTTCAATCATGATAAATAACATCACACCAATACCGATCACCAGAACGCCATCCCAAAAAGGAATGCTTTCGGTACCAAAAATAGTCTGAAGCCACGGATGATAGGTAATAGCAAACTGGGCACAACTAATCACAAAAACCACTCGCCAAATGACTTTTGTGCCACAGATAGCTTTCCAGGTGATCGATGTACCGTGAATATTCCGAATAAAAAACAAGTGGAAAATTTCCATTACAACTAGCGTATTGACGGCCAGTGTTCGGGCCAGTTCAACCGAATATCCCTGACTGATAGCATAGTGATAAATCCCGTAAACACCACCCAAGAAAAGCAAAGAGACCAAGACAATATGCCACAACAACTCGGTGCTTAATAATGACTCATTTCGTGAGCGTGGAGGTCGGCGCATAGTATTTTCTTCTGTCGGTTCAAAAGCCAGAGCAATACCTAAAGTCACTGCTGTGATCAGATTAATCCAGAGAATCTGAACCGGTGTAATAGGCAAAGTCATACCAAACAGCAAAGCGACAATGATCGTCATGGCTTCACCGGCATTAGTGGGTAAAGTCCAGCTGATGATCTTTTTCAAGTTGTCATAGACCGTTCGCCCTTCACGGACCGCTGACACAATGGTGGCAAAATTATCGTCTGCCAGTACCAGTTCAGCCGCTTCTTTTGCTGCTTCAGAACCTTTTAGGCCCATGGCAATACCGGCATCTGCACGTTTAAGTGCAGGGGCATCATTCACACCATCACCAGTCATGGCGACAGTCAATTCATGAGCTTGCATCGCTGTAACAAGTCTTAATTTATGTTCAGGACTGGTACGGGCAAAAATATCGCAATCAATCACATTGGCTTTTAACTGCTGCTCATCCATGCCATCAATATCTCGTCCTGACAGCACTTTATCTGAATTCTTAAGGCCAATTTGTTTACCTATTGCAGCAGCGGTTTCGGCATGATCGCCCGTAATCATTTTCACTCGAATACCCGCCTGGTGACACTCAGCCACAGCGCTTATGGCTTCCGATCTAGGAGGATCAATCATGCCGACCAGTCCTAACATAATCAGCGACTCGTTTAGATCATCCTGCTCCAAAACAGTATAGTCAGTCTTAACCGGTTTAATGGCAAACGCCAGCACGCGTTGGCCTTTTGCTGCAATAGTCAGCATTTGTTGCTGCCAATGGGACATATCTAGTGGTTCGACTTTGCCATCATTGCTGCGCTGGCTACCACACATTTCTAATAAGCGCTCCGGCGCACCTTTAACAAAAATACAGGCATGATGTTGATGGTCATGACTTAGCGTTGCCATGAAACGGTGGCGGGCATCAAATGGGATCGCATCACTTCGTTTCCATACGGATTTTTCCAGCCTGACATCGAGATTCATTTTGCCAGCAAAAGACAATAAAGCGCCTTCCATGGGATCACCTTCGCTATACCAGACGCCCGACTTTTCTACTAGCGCAGCGTCATTACACAGCGCGGCCGCACGTGCCATTTCTTCTAATACACTATGCTCTGTTGGTGAAATACACCGTTCATTTAACTTCAAATCACCTTCAGGATTATAGCCCTCACCCTCTAAACTAAACGCGTGCTGAGAAGTCACAACCGTGGCCACCATCATTTCATTTCGAGTCAATGTGCCGGTTTTATCAGAACAAATCACAGACACCGAACCTAATGTTTCAATCGCGGGTAAGCGACGAACTATGGCCTGACGTCTGGCCATAGCCTGAACGCCAATGGCCAACGTAATTGTCAACACCGCTGGGAGACCTTCCGGAATAGCCGCTACAGACAACCCCACAACGGACATAAACATCACAGCAAGATCATGCTGAGTAAAGAGATAACCAAAAACCAGCAGTAGTGAGGCGAGTACCAGAATAATCAGCGTTAACCATTTAGCAAACACATTCATCTGCCTGATGAGCGGCGTTGTTAACGTCTCTACCTCTGAAAGCAAACTACTGATACGACCAATCTCAGTATTTTCACCAGTAGCAACAACAATGCCTTTCCCCTGTCCAGAAGCCACCAGTGTTCCAGAAAAGGCCATACAACTTCGGTCACCGAGCGCTGCTTGCTCTTCAACTGAACGGGTCAGTTTTTCTACCGCTACAGATTCACCTGTCAGAATTGACTCTTGTATAGATAAGCCATGGGCATCAAATAAGCGTAAGTCCGCAGGGACTTTATCGCCTGCTTCAATCAAGACAATATCACCCGGAACCAGCTCTTCACCCTCAATACTGACTCGTTCAGCACCACGAATAACATGGGCAACCGGTGCCAGCATTTGTTGGATCGCCCCCATAGCTGATTCGGCTTTACCCTCCTGAATAAAGCCAATAATCGCATTAGCCATAACAACGGCCAGGATGACACCGGTATCAATCCAATGGGCAAGAGCGGCAGTAACAACTGCAGACCCCAGCAATACATAGATAAGAATATTATGAAAATGACTGAGAAATCGGATAACAGCACTGCGTTTTTTTGCTGTTGGCAGACTGTTTTTGCCGTAATGAAAAAGCCTCTCACCCGCCTCCTGCGAATCCAGTCCTGCTGCTGAAGTATTTAATGTTTCAAATGAAGAATCGACACTCAAGGTATGCCATGCTGTAACGCTACTTTTTGATGAACTCATCTTCATAGAGCCTCACATCATCATCCATCTATCCGTAATAAGACTATACCCCGTATTTTTCTTGCCTGAAAATGATGCTCGCCAGGCAAAACGCCAGCATCGTATTGATATGACAAGGATCAATACTAAAAGCTATTTGCGTCTTAACTTAGGAATAGTACCGGTTAACTGCTCTCGCGAAATGGACCAACTCATATTCAATGCTTTTTGAAGAGCGATACCATCTTTCGCCAAAAAACGAATAATAATGCCGCTATTATTAGGTAACTCTGAAGCACCAGCATAGATATCATTAAAATGCGATAAGCCTTCCCGTATCGCTCCAAGAACACAATTTAATGACGGCGACTGGTCAATGATAAAAAGTGAACCTTGTGCACGAAAAGAATCGTGAATAGCGCAGTTATGCTGGAGTACGTCTTTTCCTTCCAGTCGGAATCGCTCCAGAACTAATAGATTCATATGCTGATCGACAACTTTTATATTGCCATCATAACCAGCAAAAGCATGTTCCCCCTGTTCGGTGACGAGTTTGTAACTGGGGTCATGCCACATAAAACTATCGGTAAACAAAATTTTTGAACCTTCTCCTAATTTAATCTGAATATTTGAGCAAAAAGCGGCACCACTAAATAACACCGTGGGATCAGGAATGTACTCACAATAACTGCCTTTTCCTAATACCAGATCAACAGACTGCCTTGCTTTAATACCTCGCGTGTTATGCACAATCGTACTGGCTTGTGTTGTCAGGTGAAGCTGTGCCTGTTCTTCCAAAAGCACATCCATACTTAAATCATCACCTCGATAAATACCACCAGAGGATGACTGCAGATACAGTGTCACCATACCCTCCGGATCTCGTTCGTAATGATAAGGCCGGGTGATATGGAAAGGATGTTCCGCATGCTGATGAGAAATAAAGGTGTTACCTGACGTATTTTTTGTAAATCTGAGTTCTGCACGCGCCTTACGTGATTGCATCGTATTGATACCCATCGGCGTGACAGCAGGATTATCGAAAGGTGAAAAATCTTCGCTTCGCATGTGTCTACCTATGACGTTGCTTTATTAAACAATAAACTGGAAACGATGTAATCAACCACTTGTTCAACGCCCTCTCCTGAGCGACTATTAATCGCCACAACGGGTCTGTTTTCACGAACATTTTTTGCTTCAGAATACATAGCGTCAAAATCGACACCGACATAGGGCGTCAGATCTTTTTTATTAATAATCAAGAGATCGCTTTGTAAAACGCCAGGCCCTTTTTTACGCGGTATATCATCACCACCAGCGACATCAATCACAAACATCCATTGATCAACCAGATCCAAAGAGAAAGTAGAAGCCAGATTATCTCCTCCACTTTCAATCAGAATTAATTCAATCTCAGGAAAGTTAATGGTCATCTGTTCAGAGGCTTCTATATTTAACGTCGGATCTTCCCGAATGACCGTGTGAGGACAAGCCCCGGCTTCAACAGCCATGACCCGTTCAGGATCGATCAAACCACTTTTTCTCAATCTCTCAGCATCTTCTTTGGTCACCAGATCATTGGTAATAATGCCAATTTCAATCTGCCGTTGCTGAAATGCTGGAATAAGCTTTTCAATTAACGCTGTTTTACCAGAACCAACCGGACCACCAATACCAACTCTGGCTGGCCCGGCTAATGAATTTAAGTCAAAAGATGTGTTCATCGCAGGATATACCTTTGTGTTAGTGGAAGTTCGCTAGAGGGTTCGCAATAAGCCAGCTCACCATTGATATGAACATCAAAAGTCTGTGGGTCAACAGACATCTCAGGACAGGCATCGTTATGTAACATGTCTTTTTTGGTGAGATTTCGAGTCCCCGTGGCCGGCAGTAAGGTTTTTTTCAACTCCAGCTTCTCAGCTAATCCTTTTTCAATCGCCAATGGATTCACAAAATTAGCACTCAGTTTTTGTTTGGCAACACCAAAAGCACCCCATTGAGGACGCATTATGATTGGTTCACAGGTCATTAATGACGCCGCACTGTCACCCATTGCACCATAAGCAATAAAACCACCTTTCACGATGATTTCAGGTTTAACCCCAAACATGGCTGGTCGCCAAAGAACAACATCCGCCATTTTGCCTGGTTCCAATGAGCCAATATGCTCAGCCACACCAAAGCTTTTCGCTGCATTAATCGTATATTTAGCGATATAGCGTTTGATGCGTTCGTTATCACCAATACGTGATTTTTCTGTCTCCAGCCTGCCGCGTTGATCTTTCATTTTGCTGGCTAATTGCCAGGTTCGGGTTATCACTTCATTAATACGTCCCATTCCCTGACTATCTGACCCGAGCATGGAGATGGCGCCAATGTCATGCAGAATATCTTCAGCAGCAATGGTTTGAGCACGAATCCGACTTTCGGCAAAGGCGACATCCTCTGGAATAGCCGGGCTAAGATGATGGCAGACCATAGTCATATCCAGATGTTCATCAAACGTATTACGGGTAAACGGATTTGTTGGGTTAGTTGATGAAGGCAAACAATTGGCCTCACCTGCAACAGAAATAATATCCGGAGCATGACCTCCGCCAGCGCCTTCAGTGTGATACATATGGATAGTTCGCCCTTTAATAGACGCCAATGTATTTTCTAAAAAGCCACTTTCATTCAAGGTATCGGTGTGGATTTGAACCTGAAAGTCCAGTTCATCAGCGACATTAAGACAGGTATCAATAACAGCAGGCATGGCGCCCCAGTCTTCATGGATTTTCAGACCAACACAACCGCCTTCAATCTGCTCATATAAAGACTCAGGTTTACATGAGTTACCTCTTCCCAGAAAACCAAAATTAACAGGGAAATCTTCGGCCGCCTGTAACATTTTTCCTACATTAAATACCCCGCCACAATCAATCCCTACGGTGATAGGTCCCAACGATCCACCGAACAAGGTGGTAATGCCTGCAGCAATGGCATGGTCACATAACTGAGCACTATCAAAATGGACGTGCACATCAATGCCACCCGGTGTGGCAATTAGCCCTTCGGCATCTCTTACTGTGGTCGATTGCCCCACTAATAAGTTGTGATCTACTCCATCCATAGTGGCTGGATTACCGGCTTTACCAATGCCCACTATCTTGCCATCTTTAATACCAACATCGCCTTTCACAATGCCAATGACAGGATCGATTACCAGAGCATTACATAACAGCATATCTAATGTACCGTCTTCACTTCCCAGCCCTGAGGTCATTCCCATGCCATCTCGCAGTGTTTTACCACCACCATGAAGGCACTCATCACCATACACGGTGAAATCGTACTCCACCTCAGCGATTAAATTGGTATCACCAAGGCGAATACCATCACCGGTGGTTGGTCCATACATTTCTGCATATTCTTTACGACTCATTATTGCCATCGTTATGCTCCTAAATAATTTTCTTGCTTGGCTTTGTTCAGTGCCGCTTGTTTCACCGCCTCATCATCAGCTAAACCATTGGTCAGTCCATTAAGGCCATACAGTGCTTTTTCGCCACCAAACTCACATAAAATGCATTCTTTTTCCTGGCCTGGCTCAAACCTTACTGCTGTGCCGGCAGGAATATCCAAACGCATTCCAAATGCGGCTTCACGATCGAATTCCAAGGCTTTATTCGCCTCAAAAAAATGGTAATGACTGCCAATCTGTACCGGTCTGTCACCGGTATTCGCCACCCGAAGAGTGCGTTTTTCACGCTTTGCATTCAGTTCAATTTCGCCTTCTGCTGGAAATAGCTCGCCAGGAATAGGGTAGTCAGGGACCTCTTGCTCTCCTGAACGGATAGGATCATGTATGGTGACTAATTTAGAACCATCTGGAAAAACACCTTCCACTTGCAATATGTGCATCATGTCACTGACCCCTGGTAACACATCATCAGTACTCAGAATGGTGCTGCCAAAACTAATCAGCTCTGCCACAGTACGACCATCCCGTGCACCTTCAAGCACTTCATTAACGATCAGTGCTGTGGCCTCTGGGTAATTCAGTTTTAACCCTCTCTCACGCCGCTCTTGTGCAAGTTTTGCTGCGGTATAGATGGTTAAACGTTCAAGTTCTGATGGAGTTAAATACATAATTTCTCCTTAAATAGTTAATTGGCAAATAGCCGTTGGTCACTGATTTCATGACGCATTGCCGCAATTTCAGTTAATGGCACATAGCTATGCATAAGTTGTTCATCTGAAACAGGCTGTTCGAGAAGTGAGGCAATAAAAGAAGACAGTTTTTGACGTATCAACTGAGCATGAATATGACCTAGTTTGCCCAGCCGCATGCAGGCACCCAGCATGTCATTGCATAAGCCATGGGCACTTGCTATCTGTGCCTGCAGCTCCGTTAATCCACAATGACGAAACATTAAACCCTGGACGACAGGAATATGTCCGGGTGCTTTTTTTTCCATAACACGTTGCCGATATTCCGCACTCAAGGGTGTGCCTAACCGTGCATGGATACCTAATAATGCAGCGCCATTCCGTTTCGATCCTGTTCTTAATCCAGCAGAAAGGCTTAAGGCTTCAACTTCATTATCAATCGCGTTGATAGCATCCAGATTCTCTGCTTGCCGATAGACATGGCATAAGGCGACACGATCCAAACTGTTCCAACGCCCCTTAAGCTGCACTGTAATCAAGTCATATATTTGTTCTGGACCTTTGATCTTATTGTCGTTGAATAAGGTCTCCAGGCCATTTGAGAAAGCAAAGCTGCCACTTGGAAATTGGCTATCTCCAAACTGCATCATGCTCAACATGGCTAATGCTGAAGAGGTCATTTCTTCTGGTACAGTCGTAGTCAAGGTTGAACGACAGTCACACGATTGGCATCAATCAGCCCGCTAAGCCTGTCGATATAACGTTGTGCAGGCCCTTCCAGAGCCACCAGCAGATCAGCACCATCAAACCGTATACGCCAGTGCAAATTACCTGCGTTGTAACCAAGCTCTAATGCGGCATCGGCACTGACAGGAGATAATCGAAGCCATTCTTCTTCATTGACCCGTATCACCACAGCCCGCTGCTCATCCATGAGCAATACCGCACCGTTATATAAGCGCTTATCACGGGATAGGGCTATCCCATATTCAGTGCCTTTATCCGTCACAACTTTCTGCCGACTACGTGCGGTATCAGCTACATTCATTCGAATGAATTCAATACGGTCATGATGTCCGTGATGATGAAGTTTCTCAGCAATGTCTTCGTCGTTCACACTGCCGATAATGTCGTTTAAGACAAGCATTTATTTATCCTCATATTCGTCTTAGATGGTCAAATACTGATTAGCCAGATCATCGGTCAGTTCATTACCGCTTCCCTGACAAACAAGGCGTCCGTTATCCAGAATAAGAAACTCATCAGAAGCCCTCTTCGCGAAACGGATATTCTGCTCGACAAGAATAATAGTTAAGTCCAGCTCCTTATTCAGTCTGAGAATGCAGTCTTCTATTTGCTCAACGATATTGGGTTGAATACCCTCGGTAGGCTCGTCCAGTAATAGCACCTGAGGATTGGTAGCTATGGCTCTGGCAATAGCTAATTGCTGCTGCTGGCCGCCAGATAACAATCCACCCGCCCTATCCAGGTTATCCATTAAATAAGGGAATAGCTCTGGCACAATATCCGGAATCTCTGCCTTACTGGATTGGTCAGCAAATCGTCCCATCAAAATATTTTCTTTCACCGAAAAGTCTGGAATGATTTCACGACCTTGAGGTACATATCCCATCCCTGAACGTGCCCGATAGAAGGTTGTCTGATCACCAAGCTCAAGCTCATTGAGTGTCAAACTCCCTGTCATGGAGCTGGTCAATCCCATCAGTGTTTTTAGCAAGGTACTCTTGCCTACCCCGTTACGGCCTAATACCGATAAAATCTTGCCCGTTTCCAGGCTGAAATTAATATCGTGCAAAATATGGCTGCCACCATAAAAACTGTTTACTGATTGCAACGTCAACATTAGTGAATGCCCCCACTTCCCAGGTAAGCATCTTTCACTGCCTGGTTATTTTCTATATCGCTGATGTGGCCTTCAGCCAAAAACTCTCCTTGATGCATCACAGTAATTTTGTCGGCAATTTCACGAACGAATGCCATATCATGCTCAACAGCAATAATCGTATGTTGGCCTTTCAGATTATTCATAATTTGAGAGGTTTTAAGTGTTTCATCCGCAGTCATACCGGCTGTGGGCTCATCAAGTAAGATCACTTGAGGCTTACGAATAATCAGCATGGCAAGTTCAAGCCATTGCGTTTCACCATGGGAGAGATTTTCGGCCAGCTCATGTGCTTTGTTTTCGAGATTAGTCATCGACATCACCTCGTTCATACGCTCATGATCAACTCGTCGTTTCATTGAGCCTAAATTGGCAAGTACTGTACTTTCCTGCATTGCTGCCACTGACAGATTCTGCAACACAGAAAGCTCTTTAAAAACGCTGGGGATCTGAAATTTACGCCCTATCCCCAAACGAGCAATTAAATGTGGTGGTTTATTGGTGATCTCCTTATCACCAAGAAAAATTCTGCCCGCCGTTGACTGGGTTTTACCGCAAATCATATCCATCAATGTCGTTTTACCCGCACCATTAGCGCCTAAAAGCACACGCATTTCACCGTGTTTTACGACCATGCTGAAATTATTTACTGCCTGGAAGCCACTGAAGTTAACTCCTAAGCCATCGATATAAAGATCACGATTTTCAGCTTTCATCAGCCTTCCCCCCGGTTTACAGTTAGTTTTCTACAAATCCCATGAGCAATACCGGCCAAGCCTTTTGGCATATACAACACCACCAAAACAAAGAATAACCCCAGAATGGCTTGCCACGATTCAACAAACAGCTCGCTTTCACTCACCGAGGCCCCTAACATCGAGATAGAAATGGCACCTATACAGGCACCTAAGATAGAAGCACGTCCACCCACTGCTGCCCAGATCACAATGGCGATACTGAAGGACAAATCCATAAATGTAGGTGATGCAAACTCTGCGGTAATGACATACAACATCCCTGCAAATCCAGAGATAGCCGCTGACACGCAGAAGAAAAAGGTCTGATACGATGCAGCATCAAAACCCAGGTATTTAGCTCGATTCTGATCGTCGCGAATAGCTTGTAATATCAAGCCTGCCCGACTATTGATTAATACTCGAGTGATAAGCAAGACAATCACTAGTGAGATGGCAACCAGGTAATAAGTACCGACCGTATAGGGATCAAACTCATAACCATTTATCTTAAACCAGGCCAGATCCGTTAAGCCGTTAAAACCGCCGGTAAAAGACTGTGCATCAACGACTAACAGGCGAGCCAATAACACCATGGCTAATGTAATAATCGAAATGAAAACACCCGCAATGCCTTTACGGAAAATGATCGTGCCTATCAGCCAGGCAACAAGGACAGGTAAGGCGATAGCCATAAAGATGCCAAAGCTTTGTGATTGAAATGGCATCCATAAGAATGAGACATCATTGATGCAGCAGAGATCAATCACCGCATCAGGCTCCGCATTCCACATCATAAAGTCAGGAATTGGTGTCTGCCCACCTTGTTCCATACTGGTGGGACTGGCTAACTTCAGACTCATGCCTAACATGTATGCCCCAGCGCCAAAGAACAGGCCCTGCCCTAAATTCAAAATGCCGGCATAGCCCCAACTCAATGAAATAGCGACACCTAACATGCCGTAAATTAAATATTTTGCTGTGCGGTTTAGCCAGAACTCATCTAAAAATAAAGGCAGAGACAGGATGATCGCGATAAATATGGCGTAAACCATTATTTTCAGGTGTGAATATGTCAATTTCATCATTAACGCCCCTTGTAGTTAAATAAGCCACGGGGACGCCAGATAATGATGGCGATAACAGCCGCAAAAACAACTGCCCTAGCAATAATATCGTTACTAAAGAAAGCAACCACGCCGTTTAACTGACCAAGAATGCCAGAGGCGACAATCGACCCCACTAAGCTGCCAACACCGCCAACAACAACCACTAAAAAGCCATCGACAACCAGTGAGCTGCCCATATCAGGCATAACGGTTTTAAACCCAGACATCATGACACCAGCGACACCAGCCAATCCGGCACCATAAGCAAAGGTTAAGGCATTCACTTTTTTGACATCGATGCCACAGGCCGCTGCCATATCAGGATTACGCATGATTGCTCTTACTTGTTGACCTATTCGGGTGCGATACATCACAAACCACGTCAACAATGCCAACAGTGCAGACACTAAAATGATAAATGTTCTATAAGGCTGAATAACAAACTCACCTACAGTAAATGACTCTGTCATGATCTCGGGCAGAGTCACAGACTGTAGCCCTGGTCCAAGGCCATCGATATGGATGCCGAAAAAAGACAAACCAAATTCAAGACGAATAGCTTGCTGTAGTAAAATAGCCACCCCCCATGTCGCCAGCAAAGTATCAAACAGCCGGTTATATAAGCGACGAATCACCAGCTTTTCAATGAGTAACCCCAAACCAGCACAGACGAGAAAAGCTAAAGGAATAGCTGCAAACAGATTAAAACCTAAATAGGTTTGAGCCAGTACGGTGGTATAGGCACCCATCATGACTAATTCACCATGAGCCATATTAATGACCCCCATCGAGCCATAGACTATGGATAAACCCAATGCGACCAATAGCAAGATAGAGCCAATACTTAGCCCAATGAATACAGTATCTAACATATTAAAATTCTCCTCTTACCGGCCTGTTCACCTTGAGGTGACAGGCCGTAAGGATATAAATAATTACAATTTAGAACTGTCCAAACCGGACACGGTGCAGAACAGATTGTCAGCTGTTTCACCGTAGGCGGAATAAGGTAATGGTTGTAATGGCACATCATATTCATCGACGATTTTGCCCTGACCATCTTCTTGCCATTGAGCAATACGAGGCGTCATCGAGTTATGAAGGTTTTCAGGACTTACTGTCATCACGCCCATAGGTCCATCTATAGATACCCCTTTTGCCGCTTCCATGATGTCTCGTGGTTTGGTTTTACCCGATTTTTCTACCGCTTTAGCCCACTCGTAAACACTCTCATATGCTGCAACCATAGTGACGTGTGTGACAGCATTCGGATCGTTAACATAAGCACGATAACGTTTGATGAAGTCGTGATTTTCTTTGGTATCAATAGCTTGGAAATAAGGGAATGAGGTATAACTACCGGCAGCATATTTACCACCTAATGCCGCCACCTCAATTTCAGAGGTCACAGTTGAGGCAATAGGAATATCTTTTTGTGAAATACCCTGGTTGAAATATTCACGATAGAAAGAAATGACAGAGTCACCTACCACGTTCGACAGCACAACATCAGCACCGCTGTCTTTGATTTTTTTGACCATTGAGCCCCATTCAGAATGGCCTAACTCCAGATATTCGTCTGCCACCCATTCAGCACCATTCTCTTCAATTAACTTTTTAGCCACTTTTGCCATTTCTTTTGGAAATAAGTAGTTAGAGCCAACAATGAAGAACTTCTTCTTACCTAACTTATTAACCAAATAAGGAATGTAATTATTCAACTGCTGGTTAGGAACAGAGCCGGTATAAATGACATTTTTTGAGCACTCATATCCTTCGTAAAAAGTAGGGTAAAACAATAGGTTTTTACGTTTTTCGATAACAGGTAGCATCGCTTTACGACTAGCTGAAGTGTAACCACCAAAGACGGTAACGACACGATCACGAATCACCAGTTTGCTTGTTTTTTCATTAAATGTTTTAGGATCACTCGCGCCATCTTCTACGATAGGTTTGATCATCTTACCGTCAACACCACCATTGGCATTGATTTCATCAATTGCCATTAAGGTGGCATCAGACAGAGACTTTTCTACAATAGACAAGCCACCCGTTAGTGAAAAAAGTACGCCCACTTTAATTTCATCGGCCGCACTCGCTTGCCCGATAAACGGTAAACTAAAGGCAACAACCGCAATAGTTGCCTTAAGATTTTTTAGTAATTTCATTAATGCTTCCCCTTAAAACGCAAAAAGGGCCCCCTAATAAATTAGGGAGCCCTTTCGCTCGAAAAATAACATGACATTTAGAGACAGATAATCACACTCCGCTTTTGGAGATTCTGGATGATGAATATATAACTGAACGCGCTTTTGCGGGCAGTTATCTCATGCAGAATAACTATCAATCCTCACTTAGGGTTTAGGCACAATTTATGCCAAAGACAAATATCACAAAATAAACAACAAGTTACAAAAATTGACTTTTATTTTTGTAAAAAGATTGTTTAATTTTGGTGCAAAGCTCATAAACATCGCACCATTTTTGCGTGTCATCCGAATCGTTTGTTTTATATTCAGAAGCGAATTGACAACAACAAAGCGGTATGGTCCACTGAAATAGACATTTAGAAACTCATTATCAATTGCTGTTTATCTACCCGAATTCTGGGTACAGATTCTGCAAAAACGCAGAATGAATAACATTTATGGCTCTATGCCTGGTATTACATGAGGTTTTTAATGTCGAATACGTACCCCGCTGAAATCCCTGTTGGTGTCATTTTTTCTCAGACAGGTGTCACAGCTAATCCAGAACAGACCATGCTCAGGGCAACCCTGCTGGCAATTGATAGGATCAATCGTCAGGGCGGCATCAATGGTCAACAACTCCATCCTATTTGTGTTGATCCCCAATCTGTTCCAGAAAATTATGGCCCACTTGCACAAAAGCTGATTGTTGAAGATAACGTCAAACTTATCTTCGGGGGCTATACATCCGCTAGCCGCAAAGCCATGCTACCGATTATCGGGCGTTACGATGTTTTACTTTTTTACCCAACGCAATATGAGGGATTTGAGTATGCACCGAATGTCGTTTATACCGGTGCGGCACCAAATCAAGGTTGTGTTCAACTTGCCCAATACATGCTTCAAAACGTCGGTAAACGCGTCTGCATGGTTGGCTCCGATTATATCTGGCCTCGTGAGATTAACCGCATCATGCGTGAACTCATCGAAACATCAGATGGTGACGTCATATCAGAAATGTTTCTGCCATTAGAAACCAACAAAGAAGCTGTCTATGAGGTTGCCAGGCGGGTCAGCTCAAAACATCCCGAGTTTGTCTTCTCTAACTTTGTCGGCAAAAGCATCGAGTATTTTTATCAAGCCATGCTGGAATTAAATGCCGATAAACCTATTCCCATTGCCAGCCTGACAACGACCGAAACAGAAATTCAGGCGATGGGAATTAAGGCAGGTTTTGGACACTACACCGCCGCGCCTTATTTCCAGTCAGTTGAAACCCCGATAAACCAGGAAATCGTCAAGGAATATAAGGCCACCTATGGTCAGGATGAGGTGACGACAATGTGCTGGGAAGCCGCCTATTTCCAAGTACATCTGGCTATCAAAGCCGTCAAACTGGCCGAGTCATTCCATGCTGATAAGGTGATGGAAAAAATAGCCGATATTCGACATTCGGCACCACAGGGTCCGGTAAAAATTGATCCTGATAATAATCATTGTTTTTTATGGTCACGCATAGGTCGAGTCAATCAAGAAGGTCAATTCGATATATTAGTGACTTCCGACACGGCGTTGAAACCTGATCCCTACTTAGTCTCATATTCGACGAGCCCTCTGGAAACAGCCAGCAGAGAGTCGTTATGAGTAAGCGCTTAACTGCTGTTCAGCAGCCTCTGGAGCTCTCCACCTTAGTTAAAAACTTACGCCAGCATGAAATCTTGCTGATCATGCCAGAAGGTGAGAATCGTAAAAAAATCGAACAACAGATCCGACGCATTGGCTTTCCACTAAAAACAGAATGGCCACCACCTGAGGACTTTTCATCCAATTATCAGGTCGTGATGCTGGGGCTTACCCCTATCATTGAGAATGATTATGACTTTCACTGGGATATCAGCAACCCACCGGCCGCTTTAGTGTTGGTGGTGGACTATGAAAACCCACTGGTTTTGCAATATTCATTAAGTTTGAATGCGCAAGCGATTATTGGTCTTCCATTTCACCCTTTGGGTGTACTCAGTAACTTACTGCTGAGTTTGCAAGAGTTTAAACAAACTCGCTCTATGGTCAAGACGATTCGTAACTTAGAATCCAAACTCAATGCCAGTCAACATATTGAAAACGCCAAGCATTTTATCAGTGAAAAACAAAATATTAGTCTTGAAGCAGCCTATAAATTATTGCGAAAACAGGCGATGGAACAACGTATGCCAGTAGGTGAGTTAGCAAAAGAAATTATTGCAAAACAGTCATTTTCCAATGAAAAAACATAAACAGCTATTAACAGGCTTCTCTTATTTCAGTTTGATTTTAGTCAAACATCATAGGTAAAAATTAATGGATATTTCTACTCTAACACTTATGTTTACCGGCCTCAGTTTAGGCATGTTACATGCCTTTGATGCGGATCATATTATGGCTGTGACCAGCCTTTCAGCGAAACGATCCTCACCTCGCCAAATAGCCTTCTTTTGTGGACGCTGGGCATTGGGCCATGGGGCAACCGTGATGATACTGGCGATTTTATTTATTGCTTTTGACTGGCATCTGAGTGAACAGGCCAGTCTCTGGGCTGAGCGATTTATTGGCGTGTTATTACTCTCTGTTGGTTTATTTTTGGCTTATCGTTTTATTCATCCGAACGCTGGATTGAAGATAACAACTCATCAGCATGCCGATGGCACCAAACATACTCATATTGTTGAAGTCTCCAAGCCTCATCGCTCTCACTTGCCGGTATCGGTTGGCATTGTGCATGGGGTTGCCGGTAGTGGTCCATTATTGGCCATTTTGCCAGCACTCATTGCCAAGTCTTCCAGTCTTGGTATTTTATATGTCGTCCTGTTTTCAATCGGGGTATTACTGAGCATGTTGTGTTTTGGTTTACTATTAGGATTTGCTCAATCACTTTTGTATGACCGAAGTGAAACGCTGTTCCGTTATGCCAAAGGGATTTTAGGACTGGCAACAGCTTTACTCGGCTTTGTCTGGCTAAAAGGGACTTTTTAACACCACAATAAAATGGGGCCAGTAAGGCCCCATTTCGTTTATTGAAATACGTTATTACTTCTACCAACGCATCATACGTCTCACAATGCCATCATTACGGAAGGCATGATAAATCGCGCCACTGACATGCACGGCAATAATGCCCAGCAGTGCCCATGCCGTCCACATATGCAGCTCACCCCAGAACTCGTTCATTTCCTCATCAGGTGCAGCAATGCGAGGGAACTCAATCGACCACCAGAACACGGTGTCCCAACGGGTATGGGCTGATGACAGATAGCCAGTCAAACAGACCGCAAGCACTAAACCATATATTGCCACATGTGCAGCAATAGCAGACCAGTGCATCCAGGGTGCCATATCCGTTGAGTCTGGTGGTGTAGGTCGGTGCCTGAGACGGACATACAGCAACATCAGAATAATGATCACTAATGTGATACCAATGTTTTTATGTAACTGAAATGGAAATGCCCGGAATTGTAATTCCGGTGAGGGCAAAGGTAAGCCCATCATCCACCAGCTTGAGATAAATAAAAAGAAAATTGAAACAGCCAGCAACCAATGCAGGATTACCGCCGTTCTACTAAAACCTTGTCTTTGCATAACAGCTTCCGTTTATATTTCGTTGCAAATGTGGGAGATTAAGCATTGGCTTCACTGTGTCTGCCAGCTAATGTACCCACGACTAACATTAAATGCAGAATGAACCAGAGCAAAATACCGCCCAGATACACTTCACGTAGCGTTGGTCCTGTATTGACTACAGCAGCAAACTGCAATAAATCAACGGCTGCGAGACCACTAAAGACGACCATCGCCGCTTTCGATGCCCATGGCGTGTAATTCACTAAGGCGCCACCGATGATGACAGAAATAAATGCCAACACAGCCCCAATACCAGCCAGTGTCATTTGCACATTCGGGAACCAGTCTGGCGCTGCTAAAGCCACGCCTTTGACATGCTCAATGAGGTATTCACATTCAGCGATGGTAATCCCCTCCTCTTCCAGCTCTTCCTCTGGACAGTCAGCTGCCGGCATCACACCATCTGCTGGCATATTGCTGGTCACCACGGCCTGTTTCATCGCCTCATTACCATGCACAGCCGTCAGAAAGACACCGAGCATAATCGCGACAACACCGAGGATACTTGCCCAGTGTGGCAGTGAAGTCTTGTTGTTTTCATTAGACATGCAACACTTTTCCTCTTGTTATAGTTAATAAAATTTCTCTCTCTTGAATTGAAATAAAGCTAAAACAGTTTTGTGTTTCAGCTTTATATTCAACCTATTAGATAGTGCCAAAATGCTTGTATTAGCACAATCAGTTAAGTGACAGGAAGAAATCAGAATGGTTCAGAGGAAAAAAGAAGTGAGCATAGAAATCAAAACAAACGCCGAACATATCCATAAAATCATGGACTACAAAACATATGGAGTCGCTTAAAACATCTGTCTGACTAAGCAACCTCAGCTTGCTCTTTCATCAGTTCAATCAACGCTTGCGCCGGAATCGGTTTACTGAATAAATAGCCTTGCAACTCATCACAGCGATGCAGACGGAAGAATTTTGCCTGTGCATCTGTCTCAACCCCTTCAGCAATAATACGAAGATTGAGTCGTTTAGCCAGGTCAATAACCGACAAGGTAATTTCAAGTGAACTTTTATCTTCAATATCACGAGTGAAACACTTGTCGATTTTCAAGCAGTCCAGTGGAAACAGTTGTAGGTGTTTGAGTGACGAGTAACCTGTACCAAAGTCATCAATCGCCAAACTCATACCATGTTTTTTAATATTCATCATCGCTTCAACGGCGGTATTCATATTTCGCATCAGCGTGCTTTCAGTAACTTCAAGCTCCAGTCTTGATGGATCAATATGGCTGCTTTTTAATATCTCGGCAATATCATCAGCAAGCGACATATTGGCAAACTGTAATGGTGATAAATTCACAGCAATGCGAATATGTTCCAGTCCGGCTTCTTTCATCAGTTTAAGATCGTCACACGCTTTTCTAAGGACGAACTCACCCAGAGAGTTAATCAATCCTGACTGTTCTGCAACCGGTATAAAAGTCTCTGGTCCAATTGATCCTAAGTCTGGACTATGCCAGCGTAGTAAGGCTTCTGCTCCGATTATCTTTCCTGAGCTGGCTTCCACTTGAGGTTGATAGCAGAGTTGGAATTCGTTCCTCTCTAATGCCCCTGTCATCGCTTTTTCCAGCTCGACTCGGGCTTGTATTTCTTCACCGATATCGGCCGTGTAGAGACAAATCGGTAAGGACTCATCCATTCTGGATTTAAACATCGCGGTGAAGGCTTTGCGAAGTAATTCCGAGCTATCTCTGCTATCCATTGGCCAGACACTGATACCCATATTCGGCGACAGCACAATTTCTTCATCCAGGTAATGAAAAGGGGTTTGAATTTGAGCCAATAAAGCATTCGCTGATTGTTGAATAGAGGCAAGATCGCTTTGTCCAGAGAGTAAAATTGCAAAATCGTCTTCTTCTAAATGCGCGACAAAGACCTCATCTCCTACAGCCGCTTTAATACGGTTGGCTATTACTACCAGTAAGGAGTCACCAATTGCACGGTGAATCACACTTATCGCTGATTCATGCTTATTCACATGAATAATGATCAAAGCGGTTAATTTGGCCGGTTGGTCGAGTGTGCCTAGTTTGTATAGCTCTTCCTGCAACGTAATGTGATTGGGTAAGCCAGTAATAATATGCTGTCTAGCTTGTGCATCTAACTGAACAATCAGTTTTTCAATAAAACGATCCGACATACGGTTTTGCCAGACAGTCCATAACGGCCAGGCGATGGCTGTCAAAATGAATGCTGTCGCTGGAGCAAACCATAGTTTGTAAACCAACAATAAAAACAACGAACAACTGAGAATAAAGATGAGGCTACAAACGGCTGTTATCAATGAATATCGCAGTGGTGACAGGACGATAGCACCCACACTTACTATAATCAGCAGTATGGTTAAGCCGGACTGCATGGACGGCGATAACTCATACAAGTGTGAATCTTGTAAAAGCGTATTCATCTCCTGAGAAATAATCTCAACCCCTGGCATACGTTGATGAGAGCGACTGGCTGGTGTTGAAATCATGTCACCGATGCCTGCTGATGTTGCGCCAATTAATACATACTTGTCCCTGATAAGCTCTGAGTCGACACGCCCCTCCAGCACATCTTTGAAAGAAATACGTTTGGCGAGATTGTCAGCGGAAGTAAATGACAACATCATTTTATGGCTTCGTACCCAACCTGCTACCGAGTACTCACTCAGGGGCTGACTTGGTGAACCATAATCACCCGCATCCTCCCCTACTTTAAGCATAGCCAACGCAACATTAGGCCAGTGGGGATTACCCAGTCCTGTATATAGATAAAAATGACGATTAGTACCGTCAATATCCAATTCCACATCAACATGCCCCAGAGCCGCTGCGGCTGACGCTAATAAGGGAATGGGTAAACGTTCAACAATCAGAGAATCAGAGGTTTCTTTGATGGGCGCCACCACTAGCACCGTGTGTTGATTCTGAAGCATAGCCTGAGCGAGAGACTGATCAGCATTACTGTTGATTTCAGGCTCAGAAAAGATCAAATCAATGCCAATAGCTTTTGGCGACATTTTTTGAAGTTCTTGGAGTAATTTCGCATGCTGGTGACGCGACCAAGGCCACCTTCCTAATGCCCGTATGCTGGCATCATCAATAGCAATAATCACAATTTGCTCACTCATTTTCGGTGAATGCAAAGGCAGCATCACGTCGTAAATCAGCAAGTCTAATCGTTGCAGTGTTTTTTTCTCAGATAAGAAAAACCCTGCTGCAACAAAAAAAAGAACTAAAAATGAGCCAATAATCCAACTACGATGAGAGTCAGAAAGCCTCACAGTATTAGATAAGAATAATGGTAAAGATAGTCCACAAACCCAAAGGCCAGTAGTTCACTGGTTCTTCAGGCAGAGGCTGGATAGTTTGTGTCGAACCCCATGGTCCTTCGTAGCCATCCTGCTCAATACTCTTGACACGAAGATAGCGTTCATCCCCCTTAAACGGTTCAAATGCATATTCAGCTTTATCAATTGTTTCATCAATAATGATGTCATTGAATGCCTTATCATTTGCAATTTGCACACGATAATTGGGTTGGCCCATCCCAACATTCCAGCTAGCGACTAACTGACCACTCTCTTCTGCCGAGACAGCCGCTTCAACTTTCTCAGGAATCGGTTTGATTTGATACGAACGTGCTGGTCCGACAGGCCCAACTTCACCGTCACTAGCAATACTGGATAAACGCCAGTAGTAATATCCCAATGCTGATAAAGAGGCAGTATCAAATTCTGAATCACTGAGCGTTTTGTCCAATAGCGGCAGGGTGAACTTGTCATCAGCTGCGATTTCAAGGCGATAGGCTTTAGCATTATCCGCTGCTGTCCATTGTAAGCTGGGCGACTGCTCACGGAAAACCTGCTGATCTACCGGTTTCAATGCAATCGGTGGTTGCGGCTGAGCATTAAGCTGAATCATGGCCTGCTGATTAATGCCCTCAAGCCCCAGTGAGTCAATGGCACGAACGCGGACAGCGTAGTGGCCATCGAGCAGATCGGGAAAAGCAGCACGATTGTATTCAGTGATGCCTTCCCAAACCAAGGTGTCAAAATCATTTTCTGTCGCTACTTCAACTCGATAGGCTTTTGCCCCAGCAACTTCTGACCAGGCTAATCGCCAATTGATTTCAGTGATGGTGTCAGGAATTGGCTCAAAAATGGGGGCAGGCAAAAGTGCTTTTGGTGGCAAAGGTGGTTGACCAGTGGCCACTTGGGTTCCATAACCTTTGTTCACCAGTAATTGCTTGTTGGCGCCTGAAACAGCGACCTTCCCGTGTAAGACTTCTATATTCGACTTATCGCCATTATCCATCACCAATGCTCGGTAAACCGTACCTCGAACAGCACTTATAGCAGAGGGTGTTTCAATTTCAAATCGTGAACCAGGACCCACAGCAGGCGTGACTTTTGTGTCCATACGGCCTTTTAACAAGTTCAGTCTGGAGTCGACCATGCCGGTGACACCATGAGCACTTAAATGGTCAAAATGCACAAGACTATTCTCATGAAGTGACAACACTGACTTATCGGCAAACTCGATAGCCACACTACTGTCATCCTCTGTCGATAGCTGATCACCAAGCTGCATTAACGATCCGACTTTTGCTGGCTCCGTTGTCGAGCTTCTGGCACGTTGAATTTCAGCGATACCGGTAATGGAGATAATTTTTGCAGCAACCGGATTGCTGCGAATCCAGGCTAGTGGCACACGGATTCTGGTGCCAGGCTGTAAACGTTTGGGATTCTCAATATTATTCAGTTTACGTAACTGTTCAAACCGGGTGACTTTATCAAGATGTTGTTCGCTTAGATTCCAGAGATTGTCTCCGTCAACAACGGTATAAATCCAATCCTGGGCATAAACACTACTCGAACACAGCAACCAGATAATAGCTAAACAGATAAACCGGTAAACACTAAGACATGACTGTTTCATTGACGGTCCCACGTTCAAATAGATTTGTCTTTCGAACTATATACTAGCACTCTGCTTAAATACAAAAACACTGTTTTCCTAAAAAATCAGGTGTGTCTTATAAAACGAGATGATGAACTATGCATAGACCTTTGTGTGACTGAGTCTCATCTCTGTCTGTGAAGATAAAATGCCCTGCCTCTCACAGATAATTTCCGATTTTTTCAACAATTTTCTATCAATTTAACAATTGTTAAAGACGGAGCATTCAAATAGCCATATCTTGGCGTCCTTGATGATCAACAGTCACTTTATCCCAAGGTTGGTGTGAATTTTTGATGATTGATATTTATTTCATCGTTCATCTAAAACGCTCAGCAATTTATGAATGATGATTATCGGAGACATGCTTTCCCCCATTTCCGAGGGAAGTAGCGCTTTCATTTAACATTTTTCATGTGAGTTTTAATGGATCTAGCTTTTGGTAATGTACGGAGTTGTATCGTTCATCAAATTGAACGGGTGGTTGATTTAACGGAAGATGAAGTCAACTTACTGATGACTCTAGAAAATAATGAACGTGAATTTCAAGTCGGTGAAGAACTGACACGTAAAGGTAAGTACAACAATTATTTCTATACACTCCAGTCAGGTCTGGCATGTGCCATCAAAACTCTGGCTGATGGCCAAAGACAGGTGTTGGATATTTTCCTGCCAGGACAAATTATCGGCTTACAAGAAATTGGATTGAAAAACTCATTCACAGAGTTTCGTGCGTTAACGAGGCTGAAAGCGCATCCATTTCCTAAACAATCACTAACGAAAATTTTTGAACAATCTCCTAAGCTGGCTAAAATTTTCTTCACCATCATGGCCAGAGAGCAAGCTATGTTAATTGAGAGAATTGTCAACATCAGCAGGCGAAATGCGCCTGAGCGACTAGCTCATTTTCTGGTAGAAATGAAAATGCGCCTGGGATCATGTGCTTGTGATTTTCATCTGCCCATTAATCAAAGCCTGATTGGTGACACGCTCGGGATCTCCTCTGTTCATGTCAGCCGTACCTTAAAACACTTACGTGATTTAGGATTAATTGATAATAAACAGGGTCATATAGTGATAAATGATCTTGATGGACTGATAAAATTGTCCAGTTTTGATAGTGGCTATCTGGAAACGTTAGCTGAGTGGAATTAAGCATCTAACGCCAATCAGAACAGACTTTAAGCACGGATTTTCTAAACACCATCATCAGCTTGCTTTAACTGTTTATTTAAACCACTTTCACGTTGATGTCGGGTTTGAATGGTGTGACGCAGCGTGCCTTCTTTACTCAGAATAAACACCTGTTGTTTGGCTCGGGTAATCGCGGTGTACAGCAGTTCACGATTAAGAATAGGGCTGATTTCATCCGGTAATAAAATACTGACGCTATCAAACTCTGAGCCCTGGCTTTTATGCACCGTCATGGCAAAGGCGGTTTCATGAGCGGGAAGCCGGTTAATCGGTACCCAACGTACCTCCTCATCAAAACAAAAACAGGCGCGGAGCTGGCCGCTATCGTCATACAAAATAATACCGGTATCGCCATTAAACAGCCGTTGCCGATAATCGTTTTGGGTGATCATGATTGGTCTGCCAGCATAAAACGGTAAGCTGGTTCGCCAGCCGCGTTGTGCTAATAAACGCATCAACAAGCGGTTAACCGATAACACCGATTGTGGCCCTTGTTTTAAGGCGGCCAAAATTCTGAATGAATCAAACGCTTCTACCACCGTTTGCGGGGTTTGTTTAGACTCAACCGCGTCGATAAAGGCTTGGTACCCCTTTAGAAACCGTGATTGCTGTTGCTTTTCATCCGTGTCATACCAGATGTCACTGGCTGCTGGATTCAATAACGCGAGTGACGCTAACACATCACCATCATTCACCTGTTTAGCTAATTGTCCGATAGTACTGTCTTTATCAAAGCGGTAACTGTGTTGCAGACGCACAAAGCTATTGAGCAAAGTGGATGGCGCTGATGTTTCGGTCACTGGAATCTCCAGCTCAGGAAACTGCTCACTAAATTCAGCGGTGAACTGCCCTTGTTTACCTTCACTTAAATTTGCCAGCACTGCACCCGACTCAACTGAAGCTAGTTGCTGACTATCACCTAATAAAATCAGTCTGGCTGACGGCGATAAAGCTCGCATTAATTTGGCCATCAAACTGATATCGATCATTGAGGCTTCATCGATAATTAACACATCTAAAGGCAGCGGTCGTTCAGCATGGTAACTGCCCTGATCGTTATGCTCGGTAATACCCAATAAACGGTGCAGCGTTTTAACCTCATAAGCATGCTGCGTACTAATGGATTGCTGCAATCTGGCAGCCGCTTTACCTGTCGGTGCAGCCAAACCAATATGCAGCTCGGGAGATTGCTGCTGCAAACTATTGAGCATGCTTAATACTATCGTGGTTTTGCCCGTGCCAGGACCACCGGAAATAACGGCGAACTGTCTGCTCAATGCCACCGCCACAGCGATTTTTTGCCAGTCTGGCCCTTCAATCACACTGGTCCATCGGCCTAAATCCTCATTGAGCTGTTCAAGATCAATATCATTCACAGGCTGTAAACGTTGTTGAATCAGACTGGCAACATCCTGCTCATCACGATAATAACGATAAAGGTAAAGCAAACCTTGTTCTGTCAAAATCAGCGGTGTGTAATCGCCGGGTTGCCCGACTGTTTTGGCTAATGACAAGATTTCCATCCAGTCATCAACGATTTCAGGTAATACCGATTTCAGTGGCTGACAAAATGTCGGTAATTGCTGCAAATTCAGACAAACATGACCTTCCGCAATCGCTTCAGACAATAATGCTGCCGTGATACTCACTACTGGGCGCATGCCCTGCTCTTTACGATCAATATAAGCGGCAAACTGGCAAGCTAATTCGCTTAAACCGTGCTGCTGTAATAACTTCAGCAAATCAGACATCGCCTACCTCAGACATGCACAAATCAAGTGCCTCAAGTAATGCTGGCGATGGCCGCTCAAAATACACACCCGATTGTCCCCAATCAGGATGCATGCCACGAATGAATAAGTAATAGACCCCACCAAAATGCTGTTCAGGGTCATAGTCAGGCAATCGTGTTTTTAAATAACGATGCAAAGCCAGGCTGTAAATCAGATATTGCAATGGATAACTATGTGCCACCATCGCCTCATCCAATAGCGCTTGTTGATAGTTTTCTGCCTGAGTCCCTAACCAATTGGATTTATAGTCAGCAATATAAAAGCGACCATCCTGCTCAAAGACCAGATCAATAAAGCCTTTCATAAAGCCACTCAAATCGGCGAAATGTAATGACTTCACTATAGGATTGAGAATCGGATAATCAGCCACAAATGGCAGTAAGGTGTCTTTTAAATGTTTTGTTGTTAGATGCGTCACTGGAAAGAAAAATGCCATTTCATCTAAACGCTGATGTGGCTGAATATCACGTAAGGTCAATCCGCTTTGCTTATCTAATGACGTGGTGACAACGGCCTCTAACCACGATGACACGGTGGCAGACCATTCTGTATCAATGCCAAATTGGCTCAATGTTTTATCCACCAGTAAGCTGAGTTCTTCATTCTGCTGCTGGAAATCCCAATGCTCAAATAAGCTATGTAAACAGGTACCCGCATTAGCGCCTTTTGGAAAACCAAAACGATCCTGGCGTGGTTCACTGTTAGGCGTTTCGACTGGCAGCAATGGTGCGTCATGGTCTGGCAACTCCATATGCTGGCCATGACTGAGGCCAGTAAAGCTGCCGATATGCCATGGTGTCTGAATCAGCCCCTGAAACTCTCGGGCCTGTAATGTCTCTGCTGTCGTTTCAGCTTGTTTGACAATAGGTGCTGCTTCCAGGTCCCAGTTCACCGTATCCATATTCGTGTTTTGTGCATTGACCATCTCCTGCAAATCTTGCTGCATCTGACCCGCATCAACACTCTCTAACTCGGGATGAAGTAGCTGAAACAACGCACTCTGCTGCACATTTTTCACCGGTGCCCAGACAATCACACAGCGCTCACGAGCACGGGTCAATGCCACATAGAGTAAACGTAAATCCTCGGCTTGCTGTTCTTCAGCCACAATCGGCTGAGCTTCAGAAAAACCAGGTTCACCAAATGCCACACAGGCTTGATTATCGTCTTCACGATGAAAGGTCATCACGGTAGGTGATTGATTAAACTGGCTCTGATGCCAAAGGAAAGGACAAAACACAATCGGGTATTCCAGCCCCTTACTGGTGTGGATGGTAATGACTTTGACCAGTTGCTCATCACTTTCCAGACGGATCTGAGCTGCATCGCCACTTTTATCGGCCGCCTGACGCTGTGAAGCTAACCACATCAAAATGGCTTCCGTCGTATTATTGCGGCGGGTCGCATGTGCCTGAATCAGTTCGGCTAAATGCAATAAGTTAGTTAATTGCCGTTCACCATCAGCAAAAGCTAACCAGCGACGCTGCACATCCAGTGCAGCAATTAAGGCACGAAACATCACAATAAATCCGGCCTGCTGCCACTGCTCGTGCAGAGAAACAAAAAAGTCAGTTTGTTGTAACCAAAGCTGTTCGTCTTGTTGTAACTGGTAGATATCCAACGCCGTTTTGGCAAATAGTGGCGTGGCTAAAGCTGTGGCAATCAAGCTGTCATTGCTTGGTTGAGCAATCGCCATTAAGACCCGCTCCAACATCACTGCTTGAGGGGTTTCAAACACACTGTCACGCGACTGTTGCACACTGTTCACACCACGAGCCCGTAAAGCCTGTTGAATCGTTGTTGCTTGTTTGTGACTTCTGACTAAGATCGCAATATCACCACCATTCAAGCCACGCTGGCTGCCCTCTTTATCGGTCAGTATGACCTCACCAGCAGTAGATTGATTTAATAAATCAGCTATCTGATCAGCTGTAATATCTGCGGCGTTTTGCATCATATCACTGACATTAAATGGCTTGTCATCTGCCATCCATACCCACGATAAGGTCGACACGGCTTGTCCAGTGATGGTTAAACACGCCTCGTCAGGACGTGCAGCCTTGACCGCTAGAAACGGAATATCTTCATATAAAAATGGCTGCGGCACGCGTTCGAACAGATGATTAACGGCCTGCACTAAACGTGGATGTGATCGCCAATTAGTATCCAGATTAAACTCATTGCTAGCAGCATGTTTGGCTTGCAGATAGGTAAAAATATCAGCGCCACGAAAGCTATAAATCGCCTGTTTAGGATCGCCGACAAAAAACACGGGCTGCTGCGTATTAGCAAAAATCGTGTGAAAACAATCGTATTGAATTGGATCGGTATCCTGAAACTCATCAATCAATGCTGCTTGAAACTGTTCACGAATTTTAGCAATCAGCTTATCTGCCTGCGGTCCGTGAAGCGCCTGTTGCAGATTAAGCAGCAGATCATCAAAAGCCTGCAGTTTTAATTGCTGCTTGCGTTTTGGTAGCTCACTCGCCAGATATTCCGCCAACTGCTGACGTAGTTGTTGCAGCTGTAATGATCGGGCTGTTTGCAATTGTTGCTCAGTATCAAGCAAAGCATCACAAGCCCGCCATAAATCGAGTTCAGGTAACTCCTGACCTTTTTTTAATGCCTGAGTCAGTTCAGCCTGACCAAACTTGGCAAACTTCTCAAACAAGCCCGCCTGTTTTCCGGCCTGCATCAGATTATCCATTTCAGCAATCCAGCTGCTGACACTGGCAGTACGATATTTATTACCGTTAAGTAAATTTTTGTCCTGCAATACAGCAATAGCTTGTTCACGCTGTAGCCACCACAGCGACTGAACGTGATCGAATTGCTCATTAAATAAACTTTGTAATGGTTCGGTTGCCATCTCAGGTAATGGGATGACTTCAAGATAAGGCTTGCCGATCACACTGCTCACCGACTGCAATAAGCTTTCCGGATTTTGGTGTTTTTGTAATAAATATCGAGCAAAGGCTTTATCAGCCGAGCTAATATGGCGACGCCAGAAATCATCAGCTACCGCTTGTCGAAGTTCTTGTTCGTCAGCCACCATTTCCATATCAAAAAAATGGCCGCTCTCAAATGCAAAATCTTGTAGGGCTCGCTGACAAAAACCGTGAATGGTGTAGATAGCGGCTTCGTCAAAACTTTGAATCGCCAGTTGCAAACGTTTAATCGCCTGAGGGTCCGCCTGCTGTTGTTGGCTAAGCTGTTTACGCTCACTCACCAATCTTGCCCGTAAACGTCCTCGTAACTCTTCGGTCGCTGCACGGGTATAGGTCACTACCAAAATCTGGCTGACCTCCAGTTTTTGTTCTACCACCAGTCGGCAATAAAGCTCTGCCAGCGTAAACGTTTTGCCAGTACCAGCACTGGCTTCAATCAGATTAATGCCTTTGAGCTCAACCGTATTCACATCAAATTGGGCGCTCATAATTGCCCTCCCTCAATGTGTTGTTGAATCGGCTCGTACACTTGCAAAGCAATGTCGGCAAAGCGTTCATCCAGAGGATTAGCAGGAAAACAGCATTGGTAATAGGCATCATCCTGCTCAGCCATCACAAATTCACCGGCTGGGGCCCAGGTGCGTTCAGCAGCTTGCTGGGCTTTTTCTGGTTTATCACTCAAGGCTTGTTTGGCATAAGCCAGACTGGTTTTATCAAACAAAGGCAGTGGTTGCTGACAGCCTTGCCAATATAAGTTCAGATAATGTTCTAATAAAAACTGAGCGTCGATGACTGGGGTGAAGGTGATCTCTTCATCTTCAAACACCAATTGTGTTTCCAGCGTGACGCCCTCGGGTTTAAGAATATTAAGAATCAAATGCTCTAACCAGCCGTTGATCAGATCTCGTCCTTTTTTACGAGATAAACGATATCTCAATAATCCTGATGCACTCAGCTTATCAAGCTGACCACTCAGCGTGAATTTACCAATTTCTAATTCAAATGGCACAGCAGGAAGACGCTGCTCAGTTAAATATGGCGTTAAGGTATCAATAAACGCTTCGACTTTCTGACTCTCCTGTTGCAGCCATTCATCACCAAACTCACCTTGCGGTAACATGCCCGTCGCCTGCACCAGCTCAGAAATATTCAGATCCGGCGTATCACTCAGTTTGTTTTCTAATAACCACTGCCGCAGTTGCCAGGCTTCCAGCCCGTTTAATTCAAAGGGTTCTCGGCTGCTGAGTTCATCTTCATCCAGTTCCAATCTGACTCCCAATCGTTCACGACAAAGAAACCGGGCCGGATGCATAAAGAACTGATTCAGTTGCATCAAATTGATATCACGCCATGCGTCATCCGCTTCTGGCAATGGCTCTGCAAACCACAATTGTGACTGGCTATCTTCAGATGAAACCGGACATTGCAGAGCATTAAAACTAAACAGTTTGTTATGTTGCTGATCAAAATAACGACGGCTAAATGCCTGTAATGGATGATGTGTCACCAGCTGGTTTATTACCGACTGGCCTTGCTCATCGATAAATCTCTCACCTAGATAATCCAGTAAATCACTAATCAACACAGACGGTGGGATCTCGGCATTATCGGTAATGCTGGCACCGATATAACTGATATAAAGTGTTTGCTGAGCTGATAATAAGGCTTCGAGGAACAGATACCGATCATCATCACGGCGAGAACGATCACCTTCACGATGATGGTGTGCCAGCAAATCAAAGCCTAAACTCGGTTGGCGGCGTGGGAAAACATCATCGTTCATTCCAATCAGGCATACCACATCAAAAGGTATGCTCCGCATCGGCACCATGCCGCAGAAGGTGACACCATGCCCCATAAAACGATGACTGTTATCCAACGGTTCCAGGTGAGATTGCTGCCAGCTTAAGATCACGTCAATGCCAAGTGGTTCATCAAATCCGGCCAGTTCAGTACTTTCAATCATACGATCGAGCTGGGTACGAATAGAAATCAGCTCGCGTTCTGCCAGTGGATCATCCAGATGCTCGGCATCAAAAAAACTATCCAGGCACAGATTAAGCTGCTGTTGCCAATCCTGTGGTGTACGAGGCTGAGCTAACCATTGTCGCCAGTTATCCAGTGCCGCAATAAACTGCGAAACTGATGCCACAATTCTGGCTTTATCGCCACTAATGCCATCCATCGCCAGTTGGCCATCAAACAAACGCCATGGCTCGCCCTGCTCTGTCAGTGGCATCGCATAGCCCAGTAACAAACGATCTAATCCGGCACGCCAGGTATTGGCGTCATTAGCAGGTAAATCTAATGCCATTTTATCTTTGCCATCATGGCCCCACCGAATCCGGGTTTGCTGACACCATTCGCGTAGCCATAACAAAGCGTTTTCATCAAGCTGGAAACGTTGCTGGATGGCCGGACATTCCAGTAATGCCAGCACACTTTCCACATCAAACCGTGACTGTGGCAAAGCCAGAATACTGAACCAGGCATTGAGCAAAATACTTTCCTGCTGGCCGCTGCTATCAGCAATACTAAAGGGAATAGCGTGGGCAGGATCAGCTGCTCCGAATACAGCTTCAATCCACGGTGCATACACATCAATATCCGGCGTCATCACCACAATATCGGTGGGTGATAAATCAGGGTGCTGTTCAAATAAAGCCAGCAATTGATCCTGCAAAATTTCCATTTCCCGCATCGGGCTATGACAGACCTGAATCAGAATAGAATTATCGTCAGCACTCGCCACTTGCTGCTCACCGACCTCCAGCTCAAACATATCGCTTTTCAACATGCCAAGCATGGTGTCTGGTATGGGCTCAACAAAACAGGTCTCAGCTTCATGAGGCAAGTCCTGACATTGGCGAAAAAACTCCTGACCTTGTTTGCCTAAGCTTGCCAATAAAGGGTGACCCACATCCGCATTCAATTCTGGTTCGGGATCGTCCAGCATCAATTCCAACTGCTGACGTTGTTGCTGTTTGGGGTCGATCAAATCCCCCCAATAATGCTGACTGGGTGATAAATAAAACAAGGTGATATCGACAAACTTCGCCATCAGGGCAAAGGTCTGTAAATAGACAGGTGGCAGCGAAGAAATACCAAAAATACTGAGTCGTTCTGGCAGACCTGCAGGCTTTTCTGTGGCTGTTTGTAAAAGCTGATTGAGCTGGTTTAACAATCTGGCCCGGTGCATGGGTTCAGCATCGTCAGCCGTTATTTTCTGCCATAGATGCCCTTGCCAGTTTGCGCTTTCTCCCTGCTCCCACTCAGCTATCCAGTCCGGTCGATACATCAGATATTGGTCATAGGTATCGGCCAGCCGTTCGGCTAACTGGAAACGCTTTAACTCATCGGCTTGTTCACCTAAGTACGCTGCAATCGCCTCAAACTCGGGCTCATTGGCTAACTCAGGCAGCATGGCAAATAAACGCCAGCTAATCGGCGCTTTAGCATAGGGAGAATGTAAAGGAATATCGGGCCAGATTTGCCGAAACAAACGCCAGATATAGGCCGAAGGAAAAGGGAACTCGGTATTGGCAGCAATGCCTTGTTCATTGGCGATAAATAACGACAACCAGCGCGCCAGCTCGTTACTTTGCACAATAATATTTTCCTGCTCAAACGGACTGAGCGGTTCAGACTGAAGCTGTTCAGCAAGCCAGGCAGCAAGTTGTCTGCTGTCATTACTGTACACAATCTTCAGCATGTGGATTCCTTCACGTCAAAAGCCACATATTACGGGATGTAGCGGTTGAAACAAACTGCTTTTCTGATTCTTTGCTTAACTTGGTCTCATCGAATTGTTTTCGACAAAAGCATCATTGATACACACTTAAAATTTATATTCGCTAGCATATTTTATTTTTCTCATTTGTGTCATAACTCACATTAATTCCAAAATTCATAACATTGTCATAAAGCATCACTACTCTAGCCATCGATATCCATTATCTGACCTGGAGGTAACGTGAAAAACACACACAAACTACTTTTTGTTTCGATGCTAGCAGCACTCTACAATGCACCGGCTATGGCGGCGGATTGTGTTGAAGGTGGCACAAGCGGCTCACCCACTCTGCTATGTACTGCGACAGACAGCAATAATATTGATGACGACCGCGACAATTTATCTGTGACCGTTGAAAACGGTGCAGAGCTGGTTGATGCCAATGATCGTCCAGTGCAACTGGAAGGTGCAAACCAATCTATCGTCAACTATGGCCTTATCGAAAGCGGCGATGATGATGCGATTCGCGGTAAAGGCAACAACCTGACCGTTGATAACTCAGGCACCATTATTGGTGGTGACCGTGGCGTTCGTCTGCAGGACGATGCTGACAACTTCACGTTAATTAACCGTGAAACAGGCATCATTTCAGCTGAGAATCAGGCCGTCAGATTAGATAACGATGCCGAATTGGAAAATGCCAGCATCACCAATTACGGCCTTATTGAAAGTGAAAAGGGACGTGCTATTCAAAGCCGCGGCCCAGGCACAACAGTCGTGAACTACGGCACTTTACGTGGTGATGAAGAAGTCATCGAAGCACGTGAAGACTTCACACTTGAAAATCACGGCACTATCGCTTTGAATGGTTTGTCATGGGATGCAGGCACTCAAACATGGACAAATGCTGGCGCGACCGATGATGAAGACGGTGTGCAATTTGCCGGCGGTACAGCAGATAACTACGGTGTCATTCTAGGCACGGACGACGGTATTGATATTGACGAAGGTAAAGTACATAACCATGCTACAGGCGTCATCGTTTCTACCGGCACAACCAGTGACTCACTCAATGGTGGTAATGGTATCGACATCGATCCTTTATTCGAACCGACCAAAGGTGATGACCGTGTCGCAGGTCCCCTGACTATTGTTAATGAAGGTTACATCGAGGGTGTCCATGCCATTGGTGCAGACGAAGCCGCTACATCTGAAGTGACGGTAACGAACAGTGGCACTTTAGTCGGCCGCTCAGGCACCGCTATTCAATTTGCGCCTAACCAAGGCAACAGCAGCCTGACACTGACTGGCAACAGTGAAATTGCGGGCGATGTGATATTTGGTGGTGGTGACGATAAAGTCGTTGTTGATGGACTGACGTCCACATCAGGCTTATTAAGCACAGGCATTTTTGACGGTGGTGAAGGTATCAACAGCATTTTCTTCAATGATTTCGAGCTGTCAGATATTTTGTCATTTGAGATTTCTGATGCCCTCGTCTACTTATCATTAGGTGTGGATAGTGGCGAACTGTTATCAGGTAAGTTCAAAAACTTCTCATCATGGGGCTTCGGTGGTGATGGCATGTTCTCTACTGAGTATCTTGCTAGCCAGTTCTCTAACCCAAGCGCTGTACCATTACCAGCAGCACTGCCTCTGTTTGCTTTTGGTTTAGTAGGTATGTGGGCTGGCCGTTCACGTCTGAGAGGGGCTAAAGCAGCCTAATTTGGTTGTCATTTAGAGACCTGAGTTAGGGTCAGTGTAAACACTTAATATGGCGTGTTTGCACTGGCCCTAAATTATTTTTAAGCCGAAAAAACGCTTGTTAAGGCAACCACCATTCTGATTAGGTATGTTAGTGTCTCACTCATTATTTCAGTGTCAGAAAGAGGCCAGTTTTGAATTCTCGACATATTGTTTGGTTCACTTTTTTATTGCTGCTTCAGGCATGTTCCTCGATACCGACGACACAAAACCGCTCGGATACTGCATTACACTTGGCTAACAGCCAGGGCTGGCAATCACAAATCCTCACCACGTCTTCATTTCATTTGCAAAGCTTTGTTCCTAAAAATAGCAAACCATCAAAACGTTTAACAATTTATATTGAAGGTGATGGTTTAGCCTGGTTAAGCCGTCGAAAAATATCTTCTGATCCCACCCCGGTCGATCCGCTGGTACTCAAACTCGCAGTTCAAGATAAACAAGCGGTCTATCTGGCTCGCCCTTGTCAGTATGTGAAGTCAGACAGTTGTGACAAAAAGCTATGGACCTCAGCCCGATTTTCAACCGAGGTTGTAGAATCCATGAATCAAGCTGTGACTGAACTCAAAAATCAGTTTCAGGCTTCATCGCTACGCCTAATTGGTTACTCAGGTGGTGGTGCCATCGCTACTCTATTAGCCTCTGAACGAAATGATGTCGACCAATTGGTCACCGTGACAGGTAATCTTGATACAACAGCCTGGACAGAAATGCAGCATATTTCAGCGTTAACAGACTCACTTAACCCGGCAGATGCATGGCAAAAACTCACTGATGTTCCACAAATTCACTTTGTTGGTAGTGAAGACAAGATCATGCCTGAGGCAATTGCCAGATCGTATCAGCAACATTTTCCTGACGCGCAACAGCCTGAAGTCAGAGTGATTACTGGCATGACTCATCACTGTTGCTGGGCGGAACACTGGCCGGAGTTGTTAATGGAAATAAACACGTTCAAGTAAATTTTGTTTATGCCACTTTCACAACATTTATGTGTCAATACACGCAGAGCATAACAATCAAAGGATGAATATGACGAAGATATACCATAAAAATGACGCGGCCATTTCTGAGCTTGATGAACTGCAATATCATGTTACTCAGCAATGTGGTACCGAACCGCCTTTTAACAATGCTTACTGGGATAACAAAGAGCCAGGTTTATATGTAGATGTAGTGTCTGGCGAGCCTTTATTTACCTCGTTAGATAAATACGACTCGATGTCTGGCTGGCCTAGTTTTACCCGTCCACTCGACGCCAACAATATCACTGAGCATAGTGATGACACACTAGGTATGGTCAGAACCGAAGTGCGTTCGAAATACGGTGACTCGCATCTGGGTCATGTCTTCCCTGATGGGCCAGAAGAACATGGTGGCTTGCGTTACTGTATTAACTCGGCCAGCTTACGCTTCATCCCCCAAGACCAATTAGCTGCTGAAGGTTACGCTGACTACCTGCCCTTGTTTGACAATGACGAATCAACGGATACCGACACGATTGAAACAGCTATCTTGGCCGGTGGCTGCTTCTGGGGAATGGAAGAACTGTTCCGTCACCAACCCGGCGTGATTAATACCCGTGTTGGCTACACTGGCGGCCATGTGCCTGATGTCACTTATAAAGATGTAAAACAAGGCGACACTGGTCATGCTGAAGCGATTGAAGTGATGTTTGATTCTTCACAAACCAGCTACCGTGACATCCTGGAGTTTTTCTTTATGGTGCATGACGCCACCACCAAAAACCGTCAGGGGAATGATATCGGTGACAGTTATCGCTCGGCTATTTTTGTGGAAAACAGTGAACAAGCCAAAGTCGCCGATGAATTAATAAAAGAACTTGATGCCAGCGGCATTCTCCCCGGCCCTATCACCACCGAAGTCACTAAAGCCGGTCCATTTTACGAAGCCGAACCCGAACATCAGGACTATTTACAGCATTACCCCAATGGTTATACCTGTCATTGGATTCGTAAAGACTGGAAGTTGAAAAAATAAACCATCTTAATAAATCAGGGCATCAAATGATGCCCTGTTTTTAAAGATTAATACGTCCAAGTGACTGAACCGATGGCACTTCTTGGCGCTCCGTAATTAGCCTGTCCCCATTGAGGACTTTCCAGGTACTTTTCATCACCGACGTTATATAAGTTCAGTGCTACAGAGACATTTTTATTTAGCTGATATTGAGCAAATAAGTCGACTAAAGCATAACTTCCCTGAACTTCGGTATCACCATAGTAAATTTCATTCTGCCAACGAACACCACCGCCCACATTTAATCCGTTAAAGTAAGGAACTTGATAGCTAGCTGCTAACTTAAATTGCTTGGTTGGAATAAAGACGCGCGTGTCATCGCCGTTTTCATCTTCCATATCAAGATAGGTATAACCTGCACTCATATTCAGGCGGTCGAGAACCTCTCCAGATAACTCGATCTCATAACCTTTACTCTGTAACTCAATACCACGATAAATATTCAGGCCTGTTGCCACGTTACGTGTCACATATTCACCAAAGTTTTCTTGTTCAGATTCAAAGCGTGCAAGGGTCAATACAGCATTGCCATCATTAAACTCCTGCTTGATACCAAACTCACGGCTTTCCCCTTTTACAGGACCCAGTGGTGCCAGACTGGCATCAACCCAAGTTTGTGCTTTAAATACTTCACTGTAGCTGCCATAAAGCATCGTGCCGTCAATCACTTCATACGTTAAACCCGCATAAGGCACGGTTTCAGTATCGGACACTTTTTGAGGTGCACCATAACTTATCCCATCCTGATCAATCTTCACGGTGCGTGCTCCTAGCAATACAGACAGTCTGTCAGTTGGTCGCAGGCGAGTTGAAAAGTAAGCGGAATCTTGTTCTTGATCGATATCGGTAGATTGTTGGGAGGCATCATAAACATCAAATACTGGTTTTGGTGTCAACCCAGCTGACCAGTTGCCACCAATGGGATCATAATTCCATGTACTTGAATAAACTGAACGTCCAGTCAGCTGGATATCTGCGACATTAATCCCTGCAACCACTTCTTGCTCTCTGCCAGCTAACTCAAACTTACCGCTCACATATAAATCAAATATTTTTTCTTTGTCCTGCGCTTTGTAATCACTGGCCTGAGCAGTCAAACCTGACTCTGTAATTGGATCAGGATTGCCGGCTAAATACAGTGAGTTCCATTGCTTTTCTTGTTTGTTTTGGGTGTACATGGCTTTGATTGCCCAATCATCACCTATTCTTTGTTCCAACTCGATGAAACTTCGAGTTTGTTTCACATCTTGCTGAGCCCAGCTAGGCGCCGTATTGGTTGACTCATCGTAATCGGTCAATGTGCCATCACTATAGAAAAGTGGTAATGCTCCTGATGAGTTACCATCACTATGATGGTCGTTCACACTGTGAGAAAAAGTTAGCTCAGTGCTGTCCGTCAGATCTGCTGAAACAATGCCGTAAAAGACATCACGGTCTGTGGAGTAGCGATCAAGGTATGAATCTCCTTTTTCTTTGGCAACGACTAAGCGACCACGAACGCGATCATTAATAGGCCCGGAAATATCGGCATCAACACGACGAGTATTCCATGAACCATAAGAGGCTTTAGCTGATGCCTGAAATTCATCAGTGGGGCGTTTACGCACAAAATTGATGGTGGCCGAAGGATTAGCTAAACCAGTAATCAGACCACTCGCCCCTTTAATGACCTCCACTTTTTCATACATCGCGGTGTCATCGTGACCTTGTGTCAAACCATATGAAAAAGGCACACCAATGCCGTCATACTGAAAGTTAACGATATCAAAACCACGTGCGGTGTAGTACGTTCGACCCGTTTCTACCTGCTCCACCGTCACACCCGGCACATATTTCAGTAAGTCATTCACCTCATTTAAGGCAAAATCTTCAATCTGATCTTGTGAAATAACCGAGACAATCTGAGGCGTTTCAAAGATGGTTAAATCCAGTTTTGTTGCTGATTTGGTTTCCTCTGGTTCGCCATAAATGCGCAATGAATCCAGACTAATTGTTTCGCTAGACTCTAACGTTTGTTGAGCTGGTTCTGCATTCGCTAAACCACCATACAGCGAGACCAATGACAAGCTAATGGCATATCGTGTGCTCCGTTTCATATGTCTTATCTCATGATTTGTTATTTAAAAAATGACAGCACTTTACAGATCATAAAATCTAAACACAAATCATTATTATTTAATAACTAATATGAAAACACTGGCATTCAGTCTCCTAATTCAATCAAGTGAGTAAGTTTGAGAGTTTCCTGAGATGAAAAGAGTGATTCTATTTTTTCCAAATACATTTAAAAATCTGGCATGCTACGTATCAACTAAAAATAGAAATATTGAACAGAAAAGAGTTATATGAAATCTAGACAAAATATCAAACACAATGACCCAATTGGTTTCGACTTGAGGCAAGGCTGAGATGTCAGACGATATACAAAATAACCACACCATGCCAGCAGATGCCAGCCCCGAGTTAGTGTCAAACAATATACCTGCCACCAACATATTTAAGTCAAGTTCACACTGGGCAATAGTCGGTATATTTTTACTGCTATTACTGGGCAGTGTTGCTCACGCTCGTGATTTTCTCGTGCCGGTAGCGCTTGGCGTGTTACTGGCACTAGTGTTTAGTCCGGTGCGCCGTTTCCTTGAGCGCCGTCGACTACCACCAGCTGTCTCCGCATTTATTATTGTCAGTGGACTGATGACACTAATAGGCTTGGGCTTAAGTACGCTCGCTGATCCTGTACAGAGTTGGATTAAAGAAGCCCCCACCATCGGCTTTAAAATTGAACAGAAATTGCGTGGTGCCAACCAGTCAGCGAAAGAGGTCATTGATGCCGGTAAGCAGATTGAGCAGATCGCCTCTCTGGAAAACGAGACAGAGCAAGTACAAAAGGTCTCACCACGCGAGCCAGGAGTGCTTGTCAAACTCGCTACTTCGGTGCCTGAAATTCTGGCGCAAATGGTATTCACCCTAGTATTGCTGTTCTTTCTGCTGGCTTCAGGTGATATGTTTTACGAAAAGCTAGTTCACATTATGCCGACGTTTAAAGATAAGCGTAACGCAGTCAGAATTAGCTATGACATCGAACGCAAGTTGTCGAATTACTTATTCACGATCACCCTTATTAATGCTGTGCTTGGTATAGCGGTTGGCGTATCAATGTGGCTGCTGGGCATGCCAAATGCCATCCTCTTTGGTGTGTTAGCGTTCGCCTTTAACTTTGTGCCGTATCTTGGCGCTATTGTTGGCGTTGTGATCGCGGCCCTCGTAGGTTTGCTTACCTTTGACCATACCGTTGCCGCGCTGCTGCCGGCCTTAGCCTATTTGACGCTAACGATTATTGAAGGACAGCTTGCCACGCCTTATTTCGTTGGTCGGCGTTTAGAAATGAACCCCGTCGTGATTTTCCTCTCGGTCGCATTATGGGCCTGGCTCTGGTCGATTGTGGGTATGCTTGTCGCAGTACCGTTGTTGGTCGCTGTTCGCACCTTTTGTGAACATATCCCCAGCTTGCAGGCATTCGGTACTTTTCTCTCGGCACGCGGTAGCGAAAATTTTCATCCAGAAAATGCCGATACAGAAACCTGATGTGTTACTAGTGGAAGAATAGAGATAGTTTCTGAAAAGAGAAGCTTGAAAATAAAGAAACAAAATCAAACATTCTGACCAGATTAATTTTTCTGTTAGCTGCAAAAGGTGATTTTTGATGGTGTCATTTGTTATTAAAAAATCTGCAATTCCAATTGTTTGGATAGATACTTCAATAATAACGAATATGACCATTGCTAGAGTTAACCCTAAACAATTAGATCAACGTCAATTAAAACGTATTAGAACGCTTTATAACGATATTAAATTTGCTACTAGAGAAGGTAAAGTTATTTGTCCACTATCTAGTCAAGAGCAAGAGGTCTGGATTAACAGAGACGAGTGGATGAATACTATCCATGATCTTGGGTTAGGTATTACTTGTAACTGCAGCAAAAATATACAAGATGCTCAGATAAAAGCAGCAATGGAAGCCTATTCCTCGGGAAAAGAAAAAGTAATTCTATCCTATACGGATATGTTTGAGTCTGACCCAGTAGAAAAAACAAAAGAATTACAAAATCAGTCTCTTTTTGTAACTGTAAAACATGGTGTATTTAGAGGACAGGAATATCAAAAATCAAAAAAGACAGTACTGTTAAAAAAACTAAATAATCAGCGGCTCCGTAATGTTAAAAACAAAGTCAAATTCTCTGACCAATTAAAAAAAGAACAAACCGGAGAGCTTGAGGCACTAATTATATCTGCAAATAAAGTGTTGAAAGGTCAGACTAATAAAGATACTGATGGAGAAATAAGTGATTTGTTTGCCCAATATGAGCTAATAAAGCAAATTAAAGAATTGGCTCAGCTTAAAGGTATGAAAACTGACATTTCTGATTTAACTGATTTTTATAAGTCTGAATTTAATACATGCCTTCCTTATAACAACATAAGCGCACATATGTATGCAAAAATCATGGTAGATCCACAAGAAATCAAGTCTGGAGATCCTATGGATATAGAGCATGCATCGATGATGCTTCCTTACGTTGATTTATTTATTACTGATAAACATTGGAGAACCTTTTTAAATCAGCACAAGTTCGACGAAACTTATAAAACTAAAGTGTGTTACATAGGTGACACAGAAACAATATCCAGTTTTTTTAGTAAGTTAGAATAAAGCCGTAAGTCAACTTGATATTTTTTCAGATAAAATAAGGGTGCGCTTGCGCGCACCCCGGATGACTTAGGCTGCTTTAGAAGTGTCAGCGTTTTTATCTTCCACATCATGTTCCAAAGCTTTGTTAACCGTTTGGCTAATCGGAATCGATTTAGGCTTCATCGCTTCAGGAATTTCTTTCACAAGGCTGATAGTCAGTAAGCCGTTGGAAAGATCGGCGCCAGTCACTTCGACGTAATCAGCAAGATTGAACTTACGTTCAAATGAACGATAAGCAATGCCTTGATGGAGGTATTTACGCTCTTCTTTAGCCGCTTTTTCACCTCGTACAGTCAGCACACCATTTTCAACCTGAATATCAAGCTCCTCTTGGGTGAAGCCGGCAACGGCTAGCGTGATGGCATAGCGGTTGTCCTCGATGAGCTCAATATTGTAGGGAGGGTATCCACTGGAAGTGGAGTCTGCAGTAAGTGCATGGTTAATCAGTGATCCCAAACGATCAAAACCAACACTACTACGATAAAGAGGGGTTAGGTCAATTGCATTCATGGTATATCCTCCGTTAGAAGCAATATAAAACAAAAACAATCAATGGTGAGGGCCCCTTCATGACAACCTCTCACGTTATTTTTAATAAGGTTTGACTCAGCAGATTTCAAGTCGTTTTATGAAATTTTTTATCTGGACAATATGAAAATGGCAATGTACTTATCAGCACAAACGAGGATATGAAAAGCTTCCATTCTCCCGTTTATTGCCGCCAAAAATTAGGTTTGGTTGATGGATTAAGTGGTCGAGTGTCTGACCGAAGGGAGTTATCGACCACGCCATCAAACAAGGCTAATTTTTGGATCAAAGGCAATATCGGGTGCCCTTTTGTTTGGTTCGTTTATTTTGGGCATGCAAAATAAATGAACGCCTCGCGGCAGCGTGTGGTTTACAATCAAGAAACTATCCGTTGGCTTTCGTTCCTTACTCCAACCTATCGTACTAAAAGTGAGTTTACCAGCGTTGAATAAACAAACAATTATCGGGGTACTCTCTACTCTCATTGGAGTTGTAGCTGTGCTTTCTCAAGTTGGTATAGATGGACTGATGAATCTTTTCATTTTATTTTTTCTGTCAGTTCTTTCGACGTTTCTATGGGAAATGAAAATAAACAGTTGGAATAAATTCTATCTATTGAAGCTGCCCTTAAATCTATTGTTGAATATTTTTTGGCTGATTTTAGTTGTTAAATGGTGGACAACAAGGGATTTAATCAGAGAGATTAAATCAAGAGAATCAAAAAACTAATGAGAAGAAATCAAGGAAGAAAATGAAGTTTCAAGGCAAAATCTCAAACTGGAATGATGATAAAGGCTTTGGTTTTGTTGAACCCAATGGCGGTGGTGATCGCGCCTTTGTTCATATCAAAGCATTCAATCTCAGAACACGTCGGCCAATGTATGGTGACATTATCATCTATGAGTTAGTGCAAGATAAAGACAAGCGCTATCGAGCTGAAAATATTCGTTTTGCTCGTGATTCAAGACAAAAAAACAAACCACAAGCTAGCAAGAAAAACCGATCATTTGGAAGCATATTGATACTCTTGTTCAGTATTGGACTCGTGATATCAGTTTTAACAGGAAAAATGCCTTTCACCATAGCCATTGCTTATGTAGTGATGAGTATAATCACCTTTATTGCTTATGCTATTGATAAGTCGGCGGCTGAAAAAGGACGTTGGCGAACGCAAGAGAGCACATTACATCTCATGGCTTTAATCGGTGGCTGGCCCGGCGCTATTTTGGGCCAAATGACATTACGGCATAAGTCCAAAAAGAAAGCTTTTCGTATGGTCTTTTGGTTAACCGTCATCTTGAATGTTGCTGGTTTATTTTGGCTTCATACTTCATCAGGAAGCGTATTTTTACAGAGTCTAGGCGTGTAAACAAAAAAGGGAGTCAGCATCCGCTAACTCCCCCTCTTTTATTTCTACTAATTGTTATTGTTAATGCAAGGTATTTGGATCGCTTGCTGAAGCAACGGTGTCATTAAACAACTTGGCGACATCAACTTTATCGAAGGTGTAATGCTGATTACAGAACTCACAAGCGACTTCGATTTCACCTTCGGTAGCGATAATGTCATCGGCCTCTTCCTGCCCTAACATGGCAATGGTTTCTTCAACGCGCTGACGTGAGCAGGTGCAGGAAAAACGTAAATCTGTTGGCTCAAACAATCTGACTTGTTCTTCATGAAACAGGCGATGTAACAGCGTTTCTGACTCTAAGGTCAGCAATTCTTCATCGGTAATGGTGCCTGCCAGTTGGCTGATACGGAACCAGTCTTCCTGGGCATCTTCTCGTTGGTTTTCTTCGCTGGGTAATTGCTGTAAGAATAAGCCAGCCACATTATGTTCATTAGCTGAAAGCCAGATTTTGGTGGCTAATTGTTCTGAGTTTTCAAAATAGCTTTCCAGCGTTTCTGACAGATTGTCACCATGTAAACTAACCACGCCCTGGTAAGGTTGTTTTGCGCCTTCTTGTTCAATGGTGATGGCTAAGGTACCGCCACCCATCATGTCAGTCAGACTGGCATCATCGGCGATATCCCCATCCCACTGAGCCAGACCACGTAAGGTATTTTGGCTGGTGCATTCCACCATCATTAGAGAAACCGGACCTTCAGAACGCACTTGTAAAACCAGTCTGCCAGTAATTTTGACTGTGGCTGCTAACAATGCTGCCGCGCCCATCATTTCACCTAAGACATTGCGTAAGGCTTGAGGGTAGTCACGACGCTTTAGGACTTCTTGCCAACTTTCTTGCAAATTGACCCATTCACCACGAATCGCTGCATTATCAAAAATAAACCGTTGTAAACAATCTGATTTCACTGCTGTGATACCTATTTCTTTGAGTTTGGGAGTGAGCGTTTTTTAGCAAATCAGGAGATAAGAAATCACCACATTTCTTTCACCCAATAAAAAAGCCGGACAACTACTTGCCCGGCTATTCTATCGCATATGCGTGTTTTAACTAAGCAATCTTCAACAAAATTTCGTTGATACGTTTGACATAAGTGGCTGGGTCTTCCAGTTGTCCACCTTCTGCCAGTAGTGCCTGGTCAAACAGAATCGATGTCCAGTCGGTAAAGCGACTTTCATCTGATTCATCTTTCAGTTTTACCACCATTGGATGCTCAGGGTTCAGCTCCATAATCGGTTTAGTCCCTGCCACATCCTGGCCGGCCGCTTTTAACATACGCTCAAGATTCATACTCATATCGTAGTTATCGGCGACTAAACAGGCTGGAGAGTCTGTTAAACGATGCGTGATACGCACGTCTTTGACTTTGTCATCCAATGATTTTTTGACTCTTTCTACTAAGTCTTCGAAGTTTTTATCGGTTTCTTCCTGTGCTTTTTTCTCTTCTTCGTCTTCCAACTCACCTAAGTCTAAGTCACCTTTAGCGACAGATTGTAGGTGTTTATCATCAAACTCAGTCAGAGAATTTACTAGCCATTCATCGACACGGTCAGTCAGCAATAAGACTTCGATACCTTTCTTACGGAAGACTTCCAGGTGTGGGCTGTTTTTCGCCGCGGCATAGCTTTCTGCGGTGATGTAGTAAATCTTCTCTTGCTTGTCTTTCATCCGGCTGACGTAGTCTTCCAGAGACACGGTTTGGTCTGACGAGCCAGATTCTGTGGTAGCAAAACGGAACAGTTTTGCTAATGTTTCTTTGTTAGCAAAGTCTTCGCCTGGGCCTTCTTTTAAGACCTGACCAAACTCTTTCCAGAACTCAGCATATTGTTCAGGCTCATTTTTCGCCAGTTTACTGATTTCACTCAGCACTTTTTTTACTGATGCCGCACGAATGGTATCAATCGTTTTGCTGCTTTGCAGAATTTCACGTGATACATTCAGTGGTAAATCATTGGTATCAATCACACCACGAACGAAACGCAGATAACGTGGCATTAATTGTTCGCTGTCTTCCATGATAAAGACACGTTTTACATACAGCTTGATACCGTGCATGCGGTCGCGATCCCACATATCAAACGGCGCTTTAGATGGAATATACAGCAGAGAGGTATATTCAATATTGCCTTCGACTTTGTTGTGACTCCACAGCATGGGGTCTTGGTAGTCGTGGGCAATTTGTTTATAGAATTCTTTGTACTGATCTTCAGTGATGTCGTTTTTTGACAGGGTCCATAAAGCGGTGGCTTTATTGATGGTTTCATCACCTTTATCAGCTTCATCAATTTCGCCATTTTCATTTGGCAATGGCTCTTTTGCCATCAGAATCGGTAGATTGATGTGATCAGAGTATTTAGTGATGATGTTACGTAGGCGCCAACCATCAGCGAATTCTTCTTCGCCTTCACGTAAATGTAGGATGATTTCTGTACCGCGTTGAGGTTTTTCGATGGTTTCAATAGTGAACTCACCTTCGCCGGCCGATTCCCACTGCACGCCATGCTCAGCCGTCAAACCAGCACGACGTGTTTTCAATGTCACTTTGTCAGCCACAATAAAGGCAGAGTAGAAACCGACACCAAACTGGCCGATTAATTGTGAGTCTTTGGTTTGGTCACCGGTTAAGTTGTCAAAAAACTTACGTGTACCACTGCGTGCAATGGTACCGATGTTTTCGATTACTTCTTCACGTGTCATACCAATACCGTTATCACTGATCGTGACGGTATTTTTGTCTTTATCAAACTCAACACGAATCTTTAATTCCGCGTCATCTTCATAAAGTGCATCATCTGATAACGCTTCAAAACGTAATTTATCAGCTGCGTCAGCTGCGTTTGAAACTAATTCACGTAAAAAGATCTCTTTGTTGGAGTACAAAGAGTGAATCATCAGATTCAATAGTTGTTTGACTTCAGTTTGAAAACCTAGCGTTTCCTTATGTGCATCAACACTCATTGAAAAAATGCCTCCGTATGGCTATTTGTTTGAACATGGAAAGCAGATGGGGACGGCGCTTTTTAAAATCAAGAGCAAACCATCAATAACTGTGACTTGGATTTTTCTTTCAGGCCAACCATAATAGAGATTCATTTTCTCAAGCCGGATAGTGCTCGGTTGACACAAGTACATTGGATTTAAATACATGTCGAAAAACCAGCTCCGCATTCTGACCTACAATCTGCATAAAGGCTTTAACACCAGCAATCGCCAATTCACGTTGCATCCCATTCGAGATGCCTTGGTGGAGACCAATGCCGATATCATGCTATTGCAGGAAATTCAGGGCGAGCACAGCAAGCATGGTTTGATTCATGACACCTGGCCGGAAGGTCTGCATTCTGAATTTTTAGCCAAAGATGTCTGGCCGCATCATGCCTATGGCAAAAATGCGATTTACGAAGTGGGTCATCATGGCAATGCCATTCTGAGTAAATTCCCACTTGTCAGCTGGGAAAATATCAATGTGTCTCCTTTCACCTGGGCCAGCCGTAGCCTGTTGCATGGTGAAGTACAATTGCCCTGGTCAGACGATATTTTGCATATCATTTGTATACACCTTGGACTCACCGGCATTGAGCGACGCAAACAATTTAGTTTGTTGTGTGATCGCATTCAGGCACATGTACCGGACAGTGCACTACTGATTGTTGCTGGTGACTTTAATGATTGGACCGGGCAAGCTGAAAAACGTCTGGCACAGAGTTTACATCTAAAAGAAGCGTACCGCACTTTGCATAACCGTTATGCACGCACCTGGCCCTCATGGATGCCTATGTTAAAAATGGATCGCATTTATTATCGGGGCATGGAGCCAACGTTGTGCGGTAGACCACCTCATTCATCATGGAATCAGCTGTCTGATCATGCCCCGCTTATTGCTGCTTTTGATCTACCCTGACTACTCATAGCTCCGCGAATGAACATTTTTGGGCAGCTCAAAGATTGGGCAAAGGCACTAAAAACTCAAATATCGGCTTTATATATCGCCTATCAGCGCCCTGATGTACCACTCATCAGTAAAATGATTATTAGTCTTGTCATTGCTTATGCCGTTAGCCCAATCGATCTGATTCCGGACTTTATTCCTGTATTGGGATGGTTAGATGAACTGCTGCTGTTACCCATTGGCTGCTGGCTGGCTATCCAATTTATTTCTGATGAGGTTTGGTTCGATTGCAAGCTAAAAGCGAAGGAAAACCCTATTCAGCTTCCAGAAAACCGTTGGGTCATGTGGGCAATTATCTTGTTGTGGTGTGTGCTGACGGCTTGGCTTATTTATCTTATTTGGCTCACCTTCACAGGCAGTGTCTAAGCTCTGCTTACTTGCAGAGATAAAGTAATTTTCATTTAATGTACTGCTTTGAGTTACACAAGCCGTGTGTAATGTCATCTGAAAAGTCCGTCTATATCTGAGGTGAACATGTCTGAGTCAAAAAAACTCGATAGTCCATTAACATTCACAATAGGTCACGAACAATTACAGATTCGTCGACGCTATGAAGTGCTCAGTATTCTTAATGACTTTCTGATTGCTATCTGGTTTTTGATTGGTAGTATTTTATTTTTGTATCCCGTCTATGAAAAAACTGCGATATGGCTGTTTATTATTGGGAGTTTTCAATTTCTATTGCGTCCGACTTTACGTTTAGCCTCACATATTCACCTGCAACGTATACCTGAATCTGAGTGGCAAAAATAGTAATTCGACAATCATTACGATCATCATGACTGACTACATAGGACGCTATGCCCCCTCTCCTACCGGGCCATTACACTTTGGTTCACTGGTAACCGCTGTCGCAAGCTATCTTGATGCCAAAACGCAGTCTGGCAAGTGGTTATTACGCATGGAAGATCTGGATAAACCCAGAGAAATGCCAGGCGCAGCAGATGATATATTAAGCACGCTCGACGGTTATGGCTTTGAATGGGATGGTGAGGTCATATACCAAAGTGAACGCAGTGAGCTGTATCAATCCTATCTTGAAAAGCTAAAAGATAAACAATGTGTTTACCCCTGTAACTGTAGTCGTCGCGAAGTAGCAGATATTGCACACGCTGGCATAGAAGGCCCGGTTTACCCTGGCTCTTGCCGACATGGCCTATCATCAAATCGCACACAGATAGCCTGGCGGCTACGCGTGGATAGCGACAATCTGATGTTTAATGACCGAGTGTATGGTGATATTCAGCATCATTTACAAACAGATTTTGGTGACTTTGTTTTAAAACGTGCTGATGGTCTTTTTGCTTATCAACTGGCCGTGGTTGTTGATGATGCAGAACAAGGTATCAATCACATTGTTCGTGGTGCCGATTTATTAAACTCTACCAGCCGTCAGGTTTATCTACAGCAACAAATAGAGGCGATATCACCGAGCTATGCTCATATTCCTCTGGTAACAAATACGCATGGTGAGAAATTGAGCAAGCAAACTGCTGCGCCAGCTATCGCCATCCATGATGCCTCTGAACAACTCATTAATGCTCTTTTTTTCCTTGGCTTGGATGCGTCAGCCCTATCTTCAGCTATGCCGATAGCCCATGTCTGGCACTGGGCTTTAACGAATTGGCAACTCTGCCAAGTTAAGAAAAAAATCATATAAAAAAACAGTGAAAAAGGCTAAGGAAATGAAGTGTCTGACCGCTAAGTTGGTTAGCGTTGTCAATCAACATGACCTGTTCATGTTTTTTCAAGGAAAACCCCATGCTCAATCAACTCACTGTGAAAAAGAAACTCTTTGTATTGTCGGTCCTCGTTGGAATGACAATCTTACTGATGATTATCTTGGGCCAGATATTCCTGTCTAAAATTATTCGACTGGAAGAAGCTTCGATTCAGGCAGTGAAGCTAGAAACGAATATGCTGATGTTGCGCCGCCATGAGAAAGATTTTCTTAACCGACATGAGCTGAAATATCAAGATGAGTTCCATCAATCTCATCAGCTCTTCCTTACCAACCTCGATCAGCTTGGACAGCGTCTCGACGCACTGAATCAGTCACATGAATCAGAAAATCAACTTCATGATGTGCTTGTTAAATATGGTGATAAATTTGACCAAATAGTGAATATTGAACAAACCATTGGCTTAACACCGACTGATGGCCTTTATGGTAAGTTACGTAGTGCCGTGCATCAGGTTGAAGAAACCATCAACACATACGATGACGATAGTTTATTAGCTGCCATGTTAATGCTCAGAAGACATGAAAAAGACTTTATGCTTCGCTCTGATAAAAAATATGTCAGTAAATTTGAAGATGGGTTTATCGACTTCAATCGTCGTCTGGAAACCAGTTACCTGAGTAGTAGTGTAAAAAAACAAGTCCGTAGTGAAATAGAATCGTATCGTGCTGATTTTCTGTCTTTAGTGAAAGGCTACGAAACGCGTGGCATGAATGCTGAGTCAGGCTTACTGGGTGAGTTGCGTAGCACGATTCATCAAAGTGAAAGCGCACTTGATACGCTTGAGCAACATATCAATAATGAAATACCCACTGCTGTTAAAAATGCAAAAATTACTGTGTTTGTGATTGCTTTGACACTGGCTGCCCTGATTCTATGGCTCATCAGACTAATAAGCCAAAGTATTATTATTCCGCTTCATCAGCTTTCTGAAACCATGCAGGAAGTCGAAAAAAATCGTGATTTAAGTTTACGTGTTGATGATAGCGGCAAAGATGAAATTGCTGAAATGGCACGTTCATTCAATCTGATGACCGCATCCTTTCAAAAATTGATCCAACAAGTCATGACTTCTGCTCTCACTGTAAGTGCCGCAGCAGAAGAACTATCCGTGGTCGCTGAACAGACCAAAAAAGGTGTTATCAATCAACAAAGCAGTAGTGAACAAGTGGCCACGGCCATGAATGAAATGACGGCAACTGTTCAAGAAGTGGCTCGATACGCTGCAGAAGCGGCGAATTTATCTAAAAGCTCAGATAGTGAAACCAGTCAGGGTCAATTGTTAGTTAAAGACACCATCAGCTCTATCAAGCAGTTAGCCGACCAAAGCTCAACCAATGCCGATGCAATTAAAAACTTACAAGCTGAAAGTGAAAACATTGGCACGGTCCTGACCGTTATACAGGGTATTGCTGAACAAACTAATTTATTAGCCTTGAATGCCGCCATTGAAGCTGCCCGCGCCGGTGAATCTGGCCGAGGTTTTGCTGTTGTTGCTGATGAAGTCAGAACCCTTGCTCAACGTAGTAAAGAGTCTACTGAAGAAATTAAAACCATTATTGAACGTCTGCAAAATGAAGCAAATCAGTGTGTTGCTGCTACCTTGAAGGGTAAAGAGTATGTCGAAGCCACTGTCACCAAAGTGGGAGCGGCGGGTGAAAGCCTGACCACCATCTCTGAAAAAGTCCGCTCTATTATGGATATGAATACGCATATTGCCAGCGCAGCTGAAGAGCAAAGCGCTGTGGCTGAAGACATCAACCGCAATGTGAATCATATCGCCCAAGTAGCAGAAGAAAATGCAGAAAGCACTTCACAAACAACGGAAACCAGTCAGGGCCTTGCCGGATTAGCGGCAGACTTGCAAAAACTCATCACTCAGTTCAAAGTCTGAATCTAAGATACGTCATGGATGACGACTTGATGTGATAGCTTGGCTGTACAGGTTACATTTATGATGCATACTCAGGACTAGATTCAGGATGACATATTATGCCCTTGTACCGTTTGTTCATATTGGTGTTGATGAGTCTGATATTACTCGGATGTGATTCAGACTCTGCTCAACAAACACTCAAACAACAACAGCTCACGATCAGTGGCAAAATAAGCTATCGCGAACGTATCGCGTTACCCAAGCATTCCAAACTCATCATTAAACTCGAAAACATCACCAGCGCCCAAAAAAATGGGGAAGTGGTAGCTGAAAAAACTATCTCTCTCGGCAACCGCCAAGTGCCTATTGATTTTCAGCTGCAGGTGTTCAAAGACCAACTCAATGCTGATGAAAATTATGCACTTCGTGCTTCTATTCAGAATAAAGAAGGGGAATTAATCTGGACCACAGATGAGCTGAATCTGATTCCCACTGACACGCATGAAGTATCACTGGGTGTGCTCAATTTGATCTCTTTCCAGCCACCTGAACATCAAAACAGTCATACGGTCATGTTTCAATGTGGCGAGCAGCAGATCACCACCGTTATTGAGAATGAATCCATGCAGCTCAAAATGAATGATGATTTGTATATGCTGTTTCAAGTACCCAGTGCCTCAGGAAGCAAGTACCAGTCTAAAGATAAATTGGTCAACTTCTGGAATAAAGGCCATCAGGGCATTTTGACGATTGCTGATATGAGTTGGAGTCACTGCACTGCTGTGAACCAGGATCAAGTCGAACAACTCCCATTTCGCGCTCAGGGACACGAACCAGAATGGTCTCTTTCAGCCACATACGACCAGGTCATCATGACATGGGATGGTGGACAGAAACAGAGCGTCCTCGGCGAAACTGAATTGCATATTTACCATGCTGGTTTTGAATTGAAAGCCTATTCAGACACTCGTTATATCAAAGTTGAAACCTTAGCAACGCTATGCCGTGACGATATGTCGGGATTACCCTACCCGTATCAGGTCAATGTCCGTTTAGATAATCTCGATTTTCAGGGATGTGGAGGGCACAGCCGTGACTTATTGGTTGGACAGGAGTGGATTGTTCAGGATATCAATCAGCAAGGCATTATTGATTTTTCACGTCTGACCATGACCTTCGATGATCAAGGCCGCTTATCAGGCTTTACCTCTTGTAATCAGTACAGCACAGCTTATGAGTTCAATGAACGGCTGGACGTTGCTTCTGCCATCACTACGCAGAAAGTCTGTCCAGTGGCCATCATGAATCAGGAAAAGGTATTTTTGACGACCTTAGCCGATGTTGAGTCGCTGGATATCAGCATTAATGGTGCACTAGTCTTGAAAACAGCAGACGGGCGGACGATTACCGCCCGTCGCTGATAAAGCCGGGCTTTATTTCATTACCACATGATTGTGACTATGGTAACGGCGTTTACCTTCCAGTTTTCTTAACATCACATAGAAAACCGGGGTAAAGAACAAGCCGAAGAATGTGACCCCGAGCATGCCTGAGAATACAGTGACACCAATATCATTACGCATTTCGGAACCGGCACCGGTAGATAAAACCATCGGTACCACGCCCATAATGAAGGCGAATGATGTCATTAAAATTGGTCTTAAACGCATACGGCTGGCTTTGATAGCCGCTTTTACCGTTTCCATGCCATCGATTTCAAGCTCTCGGGCAAACTCAACAATCAATATGGCATTTTTACTGGCCAGCCCCGCCAACACAAAGAAACTGATCTGGGTGAAGATATTACTATCCCCATCGGTTAACCAGACACCCGTTACTGCAGCCAGAATCGATAATGGCACAATGGTGATAACGACCAATGGCAAGATTAAACTCTCATATTGTGCCGCTAAAACTAAGAACACCAGTAACAAACACAATGGGAAAATAAATAAGGCAGTATTCCCACTAATGACTTGTTGATAGGTTAAGTCAGTCCATTCAAACTCCATGCCTGAAGGTAGGGTTTTCTCCAGAATTTCGCTAATGGCATCCTGTGCTTGTCCACTGGAATAGCCAGGCGCCGCATTACCATTTAAATCTGCCGCGAGATAACCATTGTAGTGAGCGGCACTTTCCGGCCCATAACTCTCTTTCATCTCAAGCACGCTTCCTAATGGCACCATATCACCATTGCTATTACGTACTTTTAAATTCAACGCATCATCGGGCGCATTACGATAATCTGAATCAGCCTGAGCAATAACCTGATAGGTACGACCAAACTGGTTAAAGTCATTGATATAAAGCGACCCCAGATAAATCTGCATGGTGTCAAAAATATCTTTGATGTTTAAGCCGAGCTGTTTCGCTTTTGTTCTGTCCAAATCAGCATAAAGCTGTGGCACATTGATTTTATAGTTTGAGTACACACTGGTCAGCGCCGGACTCTGCCAGGCTTGACCTTGGACTTGCCCAACGACTTCAGCCAGTTTCTCATAGCCCAAATCAGCACGATCCTCAATCTGTAGCTTGAAGCCACCCGTCGTCCCTAGACCACGTACAGGTGGTGGTGGGAATATGGCGATAAAGGCCTCTTCCACCTGCGCATATTTTGCCTGCAAGCGGCCTGCAATCGCAGCAGCAGATAAATCAGGTGAATGCCGTTTATCAAATGACTCCAATGTCACAAACACAATCCCAGCACTTGGACTATTGGTAAAACCATTTACCGAAAGCCCAGGAAACTGAACGGCGCTCTGTACGCCTGGTTCTTCCAGTGCCAGTCGTCCCATCTCCTTGATCACTTCCTGAGTACGAGCTAAAGAAGCGCCATCGGGCAGCTGGGCAAAACTGATTAAATATTGCTTATCCTGTGCAGGGACAAAGCCTTTGGGTAAACCATTTAGTCCGTAAACTGTCATCCCCAACAGGATGATATACAAAAATGACATTAAGACTTTATGTTTAAGCAGGCCACCAACTGAGCTCGAGTAGCCATTCGACGCTTTTTTAAAGGTCTTATTAAAGATATTAAAGAACCAGCCAAACAGAAAATCCATTATTCGTGTCAGCTTATCTTTCGGTGCATCATGCCCTTTCAGTAACAGTGCCGATAATGCCGGGCTCAATGTTAAAGAGTTAACAGCAGAAATGACGGTTGAAATAGCGATCGTTAAAGCGAACTGCTGATAAAACTGCCCGGTTAAACCACTGACAAAAGCGATTGGCACGAACACGGCCACCAAGGTCAGGGATATCGCTACAATCGGCCCGCTGACCTCGCGCATAGCCTGATAACTGGCTTCTAACGGTGACAAGCCATTTTCAATGTTCCGCTCCACGTTTTCCACTACCACGATGGCGTCATCCACCACGATACCAATCGCTAGAACCAGTCCAAATAAAGACAACGTATTAATTGAAAAACCAAACACATGCATTAAGGCAAATGTGCCGATAATCGATACCGGTACAGCCAACAGCGGAATTAAAGATGCACGCCAGGTCTGTAAGAACACCACCACCACGATAACAACTAAAACAAGCGCTTCCAATAAGGTTTTAATAACCGCCTTAATCGAATCACGAACAAACACTGTCGGGTCATAGACAACGCTGTAATCAACACCTTCCGGGAAGTTATTTTTTAACTTCGCCATGGTGCTGCGAATATTATCAGAGATATTAATCGCGTTTGCGCCAGGTGATTGGAAAATAGGAATCGCGACGGCAGGTTGGTTATCCAGCATTGAATTCAGGCTGAATTCAGCCGCTTGCAGCTCCACTCGCGCGACATCTTTTAAACGCGTCACCTGACCATCGCTACCCGCTCGGATAATAATATTTTCGAATTCTTCAGGTGACTCCAGCCGGCCTTTGGCATTGATAGGCAATTGCACATCAACCGGCTCCGTCATCGGTGAACCACCAATGATACCTGCTGCAACCTGAACGTTTTGTTCTCTGATCGCAGCAATCACATCCATGGCTGTCAGACCACGTTCGGCCACTTTTTCAGGATTAAGCCAGATACGCATCGCGTAGTCACCTGAACCAAACAGACGTACCTGCCCCACACCTTCTACTTTGGCTAATTCATCTTTGACATGTAGCACGGCATAGTTACGCAGATATAACTCATCATACTGCTTATCTGGAGAAGTTAAATGCACCACCATCGTCAGGTCAGGTGCACTTTTCACTACCGTTACACCAAGCTGACGCGTGACTTCGGGCAGCCTTGGTGTTGCCTGAGTGACGCGGTTTTGCACCATCTGTTGAGCAAGATCAGGATCGGTACCAATTTTGAACGTGACCGTGAGTGTCATACGACCATCTGAGGTAGCCTGAGAAAACATATAAATCATGTTTTCTACACCACTCAGCTGTTCTTCCAATGGACGAGCCACGGTTTCAGCGATGACTTTTGGGTTAGCACCTGGGAACTGAGCATTAACGACAACAGATGGCGGTGAGACTTCCGGATATTCTGATATCGGTAACTGAAACATTGACAGTAAACCGGCAATAAAAATAAGAATGGATAAAACACCCGCGAAAATGGGTCTGTCCACAAAAAACTTTGAGATATTCATCGCGTTCCTTCGTTACGCTACAAAGCGATTTAACTGATTGCCATCATTATTCTGTCGTGGCGGGTTCATCTGTTTCAGCCACTGATTTAGGCGACACCACCATATTCGCACGGATATGAGACAAGCCATTCACTACGACTCGGTCACCCGTGTTTAATCCAGATAAAACCAGACGTTTACCTTGATGATGTCCGCCTAACTGTACTTCCTTATACACAGCCTGATTTTCAGCGTTGATAACAAAAACAAACTTCTTATCTTGGTTAGTGCCAATAGCCCGATTTGGGATCAATAAAGCCTGTTGTTTCTCAGCAGCCCCGACTCTGACATTGGCGTACATTCCAGGTGTTAATGCCCCATCTTTGTTATCAAAAATGGCGCGTGCTCGGATAGTGCCGCTAGCAATATCTAACTGGTTATCTAAAGAATGGATTTCACCGTGATAGACCACACTTTCATCTGCTGCCAATGTCATATCGACTGGCATTTTCTGCTCGGCATGATTATTTCTCATCATTTTGATATAGGTTTGCTCATCTATATCAAACTCAGCATAAAAACGATCATTCGCCACGAGAGTGGTTAATACAGGCGCACTTGGTGTAGTTTCAATAATGTTACCTACCGTTAATTCTGCGCGGCTGACTCGCCCGGCAAAAGGAGCGCGGATATAACAATAGTTCAGATTAAGCTTTGCTTGTGAGACAGCACTTTCGGCTTCACGTATGGCAGCCACAGAGACCTGATTCTCATTTTTTGCTGCGTCAAACACGCTGTCTGAGACTAATTTATCTTTAACTAATCTTTCCGCACGGACTAACTCATCTTTCGCTAATGTCGCTCTTGATTTAGCTGATGCCAGTTGTGCCTCAGCGCTGGCTAAAGCGGCTTTGTATGGACGTGGGTCGATAACAAACAGCAGTTCATTCTTCTCCACTAATTGACCATCATCAAACAAGACTTTTTGAAGTTCGCCACCAACCAAAGGTTTGATATCCGCTTTATCTACCGCACTGAGACGACCTGAGAAGCGAGTCCAGATACGGACTTCTTCCGGTTGAAGTGTAATGACCTCTGCGACAGGTGGCGGCGGCGTGTTGGGCGCTGCTGCTTGAGCCGGCTCTTCACCTTCATTTGCATAAGACATATACGCTGCGCCAGCAGCAATACAAACAAAAATAAACAGAATCAGCTTTAACCAGCCACGGTTTTGATGATTTGATGATAATTCAGACATGAAAATCTCCGTGAGCCAGACAGCTCTGGCAGGTCCCTATAAAAACTATCCTTGGCAGGATAAATCGCAATAGAATACATACCGACCGGTATGCTAGTCAATATGGCTGATAAAAATAGTCAACTTTTCACTAAGTTTTATATAAAACAACCATATACCCCTTAAAAAGGTAGATGTAATATGTCTGATGACAAAAACAGGAGGGATTTATTCAGCCATTTTTCTTGTCACACAAACCAAGCGGTATTTATACTATCCAATTAAACGAACGGTTTATACATATATGTCTGTTACAGAGACTCGAGAAAGACTATTAGCCACAGCACTGGAGCTGATCTGGCAAAGCAATTATAACTGCGTGGGCGTCAATCATATCTGTCGTCAGGCAGGCGTCACTAAAGGTGCGTTCTATCACCACTTCGAGTCTAAAGCCTCTTTGTTTTGTGAAGCAGCGAGTTATTACTGGCAAGTGATAAGAGCTGATCTGGACTCGGTTTTTTCGCCGCTACACACCCCACTTCAACAACTCGAAAATCTCATCGAATTCGTTTTTAAATCTAAAATCAATACCCCAAACAAACGCATACCAGGCTGCCCATTTTTTAATGCGGGCGCTCAAATTGGTACAGATGATGAAATGGTGTTAGAGGCGTTACGCTCTCTATCACAAACCGCTATTAACTATGATATTGCACTTGTTAGAGCACTGGACTCTGCGGGTTATTTACACTATAAAACAGAACCAGAAAGCTTAGGCCGGATGATGTATAACTACATTCACGGTGTGATGAGTTTTTCTCATCTTCAGCCTGATATCTCGACCGTGAGAAAAGATCTGCCTGAGGGCTTGTATCGTTTACTTGGGGTGAAAGAAGAATTCTGGTTTGCTGAATCGGCTACCTGGCAATCTGAGCCGACATTAAGTAAATAAAATTATCCCTCACGAAGTGGCCAACTCTCTATAACCTGATACTGGATACCATCTTCAGTGGATATAGACTCAACCAGTGCAAAAGATTCAGCTGCTAATGACACGGGTTTAAATGTGATGCGAGGCCGTTTTTTTGCTTTTCTTGCTAGCGTGATGTGGGCACGAAATGGACGAGCTTCCTGTCTTATAGGTAGATCTGCCATCATCAGATTTAATGCATTCACCAAGTTATATAAAGACATGGGTTGTCTTTGACAGGTCAGGCACAATACTTTTGGTTTCGGCCAATAATCCAGCTCGTTAAACTCAAGTGATATTGGCGTTACTCGAATATTTTTGGCTCGCTCAAGCAAAATGGTGACAAGTCGTTCTTCGACATTGCCAATAAAAAACAATGTCATGTGAAAATTACTTGGCTTTAATTTTCTCAACCCAAGCTGATCACACTGTTGAGATAACAACTTGAGTCTCGTTCTGGTGAGCTCATCTGGCCATAATGCAAAAAATAAACGTCGCACTATTGTTCAATCAAAACACAATGGTTTGATTTCTGCCTTGCTCTTTTGCTCGATATAAAGCCATATCGGCACGTTTAATACATTCATCAACTGCTTCATTTTCATTATATTCAGTGACACCGAAGCTTGCCGTGATGTGTATAGCCTCCAAACCAAAGTCGGTACCCGCAATAAACTCTCTCATATGCTCGGCTACCGCTCTTGCCCCCACATTATCGGTTTCAGGACAGACAATTAAAAATTCCTCACCGCCCCACCGGCCAACAATATCAGTATCTCTTAAATTATCAGACAACATATCAGCAATCTTCTTGATAACTTCATCGCCAACAGTATGCCCATATGTGTCATTCACTTTTTTGAAATGATCGATATCTATGATGATCACAGAAAATTGATGCTGATAGCGGTGATATGTTTGTAGGGCTTTTTCAAATGCTTCGTGTAAATAGTATCGGTTAGGTAAGCCAGTTAACTGGTCATTTTGTGACATACGGACCAGTTTTTTATTTACGGCTTGAAGCTCGTGATTATGACGGTGAATGACGCGGTAGCGATACAAGGACAGTGCCAGAATAATCAGCAAGCCAGCGAGTAGCTTCCACACCAAACTATAATCAGAGTCATATTGCACCGTCACAGATAACCATTGATTCATAATCTGCTGACGCTGAGACTCATTTGTTGCGTCAATGGCTTTGTTATAAATGGATAACAGTTCAGGTAAATCGCGTCTTATTCCCACCGACATATCGTAGTGCTCATCAAGCACACCACTTATTTTTAAATGTGAAACGCCGTGAGCCAGCATTTGATAATTGATACTCGGTACAGTATCGATAAAGGCAAACGCCATACCTTTCTCAACTAATTTAAGCCCCTCACCTGCATTATTGACTTCAATAATAGTCAAGTCTGGATAATTATTTTCGATTAATTTAATCGCTGCATAATCTTTCACCATGACAAATTTTTTGTCTTTGACCTGAGCAAGGTTAATGATGAAAGGAATATCAGGATGAGTGGCTAGAGCTAGAGAATACTGAATATGGGGTTTAGTAACGGTTAGATAGTCGCGTCTTTCAGCCAAGTCCTGGGCGCTGGATAAAACATCACACTTTTTTTGTTTAATAAACGCGAGGGATTGTTCCCAGCTATCTGTGTGAATCAAAACAACGGGTTTGCCCATCATTTGAGACCATAATTCATGAAAGCTGGACATGATGCCTGTGTACTGGCCGTTTTTATCGATCCCCTCATAAGGCATCCAGTCGGGGTCGGTGCACAGATGAATTTCATCTATTGAGTCAATAAAATTCTGCTCAGTCTGCGTTAATGTGAGTTCAGACTGAGCATTAACCGGCGCCTGCAGTAATATGAAACACCCAAATAACAATACATACTGCAAGCGCATTTTTATCTTCCTTGACGCTATCATTTAACTCACATGTCAATTTATTCTTGGTGTCGAATAAATACCCATTCATCTTTTTTTGACATATCGGCACTGAAACGATAGCCATCAGTGTCAAAATCCTTAATTCTATCAGGATCTTGTAACTCATGCTCAATGATGTAACGACTCATCATACCTCGTGCTTTTTTTGCATAAAAACTGATCATTTTGTACTGACCATTTTTCCAGTCTTTAAACACGGGTGTAATGATTCGAGCCTTTAATTTTTTTGCTTCAACTGCTTTAAAGTATTCATTCGAAGCGAGATTAATCAGCACCTCATCCTGCATGGCATCTTCAGCTTGTAATGATTGGCGAATGTCACTACCCCAAAAAGCATAGAGATCTTTACCTTTGGCATTGTCTAATTTAGTCCCCATCTCAAGACGATAAGGCTGAATCAGGTCCAAAGGTTTCAATACACCGTATAAACCAGACAAAATTCTGAGATGCTTTTGTGCAAATGTCAGCTGCTTTTCATTAAGCGTTTCTGCATCGAGACCTGTATAAACATCCCCTTGAAAAGCCAATACGGCTTGTTTTGCATTATCAAGATTAAAAGGCGTTTGCCAGGTCTCATATCTTGCTACATTCAACCCGGCTAACTTATCACTGAGTTTCATCAGACTGGCAATATCTGCTGTGCTCATTTGACGCAAGGTGTCAATCAATTCTTGTGACTGAGATAAAAATCGGGGTTGTGAGTGTTCTTGTGTTGTGGGTGGCGTATCAAAATCTAAGGTTTTTGCCGGAGAAATAACGGTCAGCATAAATTTTCCTGATCAATTCAAATAATTAAGTTAAAAATGTCAGCGAGTTAGAGGGTGTCATCTTTATCAGGTCTCACCTCAGGTTGAAACGTATTACTTTTCCAGTCATTAAATGGAAAAGGACGGCGTTCACTCGTGTAGGTTAGAAATGCCACCACACGATACACATATTGAGATAGATCAGCTGCAAAATCAGCGATATCCGGATTCGGCTTACCTGTGATGAGGGCAAACAGTAACTGAACCAGCACAACAAGCCAGACAACCATCATGCTTAAATACAAAATAATGGCAAACAGCACCATGTAAATGATGCGTGTCCATTGATTTTTGTTACTCATATTTTCTTTAAGTTGTTCATTATCCATATCTTCTCTCCTTGTATCAGTTCATATTTAACTTTATCACTTCCGCTTTTATCTGGTGAATGCATTTTCACATTGTCAGAGACAACTAGAGCTCAATCGTGATTTATGGGACACTTATTTAATTGTGGCAAAGATAGATAAAATCAACATGAAGACACTCATTGAGCCCGTCATTAACGCGATTGAAAACTTTATTGATCTGACCGGCCGGATGGTTTCTTGGCTGGTGTTAGCTATGGTCATTCTTATCTGTTATGACGTCGCCATGCGCTATTTATTCAACTATGGCTCTGTCGCACTGCAAGAATTGGAGTGGCATCTGTTTGCTCTGGTTTTTTTACTGGGTGGTGCATATACCCTTCGCCATGACGCCCATGTCCGCGTCGATATTCTTTATCATAGCCGGTTTGTCAGTGACACTGGCCGCGCTTGGATATCATTACTCGGCACCCTACTATTTTTGTTTCCCTTCAGCATTATGATAGTGATGACAGCATGGCCCTTTGCTGAAAATGCATTTTTTTACAATGAAGGTTCTCCAGACCCGGGAGGGCTACCCTATCGGTTTATTTTAAAAGGCGCGATATTAGCCGCGTTTGTCTTGATTATGCTGCAAGGCCTTGCAGAAATATTGAAAAATCTACAGTTTATCTGCTTTAAGGAGTCTAAATAATGGAGTATTGGGCTCTGGCCATGTTTCTGGTTTTATTTTTACTGCTGTTAATCGGCTACCCGGTTGCTTTTACTTTGGGTGCCATTGCACTTGGGTTTGGTACGGTTTTTCTGGGTATCGAATTTTTCAGCCTGCTACCGCTCCGCATCTGGGGCATCATGACGAACTTCACTTTATTGGCTGTTCCGTTATTCGTATTCATGGGCGTTATCCTGGAAAAGTCAGGTATAGCAGAAGAATTACTGGACACTATGGGCAGATTATTTGGCAGCTTGCGTGGTGGTCTGGCTATTTCGGTGGTTGTGGTCGGTGCTTTGCTTGCAGCCACCACTGGCGTGGTGGGCGCTTCGGTCGTCACCATGACGGTTATTGCTTTACCATCCATGCTTAAACGTGGTTATTCACCAGAGCTCGCCAGTGGCACTATTGCCGCTTCTGGCACCTTAGGTCAGATTATTCCTCCCAGTATTATTCTTATCCTGTTAGGTGATGTTGTCGGTGTCCCTGAAGGTGAACTATTTATGGCAGCGGCTGCACCGGGAGCGATGCTGATCTTGGCCTACATTCTTTATGTTGTCTGGACAGCCTGGCGCCACCCTGAAACTGCGCCCGCCGTCAAAAGCCTCGCTAATCAATCACCAGACTTACTTTTCAGCGTTATTAAAAGCCTTGTACCACCACTATTATTAATTCTAGCCGTGCTGGGCTCTATTTTTTTTGGTATTGCATCGCCGACTGAGTCCGCTGCTGTGGGTGCGTTAGGCGCGATTGTGCTGGCCGCTATCCATAGACGTATGAACCTGAATAACTTACGCGAAGCACTTCAACGCACGACTCGCCTAACCAGCATGGTATTTATTATTTTTATTGGCGCGACCGCATTCGGCCTGGTCTTTGTCGGTATGGGTGGCGATAAGCTCATTCTCGACCTCTTTACTGCGTTACCGGGTGGGAAATGGACCTTTCTTGTAGTCAGCATGTTGCTTATCTTCTTCTTAGGCTTTTTTCTGGACTTTATTGAAATTTGTTTTATCGTCGTACCGGTCATTGCTCCCGTTGCCATACACATGGGCATTGATCCATTGTGGTTTGCTTTATTGATAGCATTGAACTTACAAACCTCATTTTTAACACCGCCATTCGGCTTTTCACTGTTTTACTTGAAAGCCAGCGCACCACCCACATTAAAACTGGAATCCATCTATCGCGGTATCGTGCCATTTGTCGCGATACAAGTGATTGTTTTAGGCTTAATCATTGCCTTTCCGCAAATTAGCCTGTTGTTGCCCGATCTCATGTCGAAGTAAAGCTTATTGCCGTGCTGGAGTTTTCTTCTCCAGCTTTGCACCAGCTTGCATATATGGGCTAAAGCTCACTCACCAATAATTGGATATCAAGATTTAAATTGTAAAGTTAGATTAAAATACCTATTCTATATCGTTAATAATAACCATTAACATTTAGATTAAAAATGAAACCAATTACTCCCTTAATTTGCCTGAGCTGCGGCCTATTGCCTTTTCATCCAGTCATGGCCGACGACAATACCACCTCATTATCAACCCTCGTGGTAACAGGTCAACAAACACCCTATATTCGACTCTCGGAAACAGCGACCAAAACCGATCAGGATTTATTAGACACACCATTTAGTGTCAATATTGTTAACCAGAGCTTTATTCAGGATTTACAAGCTGAAACGCTGGCCGATGTCTATCCCTATATTGTCGGGCTAAGTCAATCAGGCACAAATGCGAATAGTTTTACCTTGAGGGGCTTATCGTCGAGCTTACAGAATGTACAGATTGATGGCTTACCGGGCCTTGCCTCCCGCTTTGGTTCTCCCTCCACAGCCAATATTGAACGCGTCGAAGTCCTCAAAGGACCGGCTTCAGTGCTTTATGGTTTGATGGAACCGGGTGGCCTGGTCAATATTGTCACTAAAAAGCCACAGGCAGAGGCACAAACCAGTCTCAGTGTGAGTGGTCGCAGTTATGCATCAAGTGACTCAGGGTTCGGTTCAGATGTCGGCGGTACCTTTACCTACGACTCTACCGGTGCGCTCACTGAGGATAAAGATTTACTCTACCGTTTTATTGGCAGTGTCGAAAACATTGATTCCTTCCGTGATGGTGTCAATGATAATAATCTCTATCTCTACCCCACCCTTTCTTATCAGATTAATTCGGATATGAATGCCACCATTGGCATGGAGTATATTCGTGAACGTCGTGATGCCGATGATGGCCTGGTCGCCGCCAATAACGATATTGATCAAACAGCTTCATTGTCGACTCGCTATCAAAGACACAGCGATTCGGATAATGATGACGGTCTGGCGTTATTTGGTCGACTGGAAAATCAAATTAATGACAGCACCGTATTCCGTCTCAACCTGAGAAGTGTTTATCATAAAGATGAGCGTGAACTTTATGAAAACAATAGAGTTAATGATGCCAGCGATATAACTGATTCAACTTTAAGAAGACGTGACCGCTACCAGGTCAATAAGCGTCAGTACCATTTCTTTGATGCCAATCTGTCTCATAAATTTGAGACAGGTGAGTTATTCCATAACACGCTGATTGGTATTAATGGCGGTTTTGAGCGTGCAGATTTTGATAGAAAACGTTTTGGAGCAGCAATATCCCCAAACCTGAATGTTTTTAATCCAATTCCTGACTCTGGTCAGCCCGGAGTCATCCAATCTGGCAATCACCGAATTACCGATAATTACAATCTGGGTTTGTACGCACAAGATACGGTAGATCTGAATGATTATATCTCTGTGATGCTTGGTGGACGCTTTGATACACAGCGAACACGCTTTGTGGAGAAAAATGTAGGTCAGTCGGATGAATTTGAAAAACAAAATACCAAAAAGTTCTTGCCTCAAGCGGCCCTTGTTTTCAGAGCAACAGATGAGATCTCACTCTACTTGAGTCACTCTGAATCATTTAATCCAAACAGTATTGAAAGTCGTAATGCTGACGGTGAAAGCTTAGATCCGGAATTAGGTAAACAAAATGAGTTTGGTATCAAAGCCGCGTTATTAGATGACAGGCTGAATTTGACTGCCTCTAGTTTCAAAATCGTAAAAACCAATATTACCGAAAGCGATCCCATTAGTGGCGATAACATATTAGTTGGTGAGCTGGAAAGCAAAGGAACAGAGTTCGAGCTACAAGCATTACCAATCGACAACTGGCAAATTAGAATAGGCTATGCCAACGTCGACTCATTCATATCGCATAGCCTTAACAGCGATACAGTTGGCAACAGAAATGCTTTTGCCCCTAAACACAATGGCTTTATCTGGACTCGTTATAATATTCCAAAACCTGTTTGGGGAGGAAAGGTCGGCACCTCACTAGGCATCAACTATCAATCGGCTCAAAACACCAGTTCCGATAAAGAAAAACGCGTTGAACTACCAAGCCATAGCCGTGTAGATCTAGGATTTTATTACGATATCAAACAATATCGCTTTGCTTTAAATATTGAAAATCTGTTTGATGAAACTTATTACACAGGTGGCTCAAACGATACCAAAATTTATCCAGGTGATCCGCGCCTAATCACCTTATCATTTAAAACCACTTTGTAAACATAACCCTGAACAGCCTAAACAGGTTTGAGTTAGAGAATCCAAATCTGTTTAAGCTGTCTTTACACGGTTACGACCACACTCTTTTGCACGATAAAGCGCCTGATCGACTTGCTCTACAAAGTCGACAATTTCATCTTTAGGGCTGGGAACAATCGTTCCTAGGCCTATACTGATAGTCAGCAGTTGTGAAACCTCAGATTCCTGATGGCTGATTTGTAATTTCATCATTAATTGCTGGCAGCGTTCAGCAATTTTTATTGCGGCACTAGCGTCTGTTTCTGGCAGTAACATCACAAATTCCTCACCGCCAAAACGAGCAAAAAAGTCTCTAGAACGCGTTGCCGCCGAGGAGAGTGCCTGGGCGACCTGTTTTAAACAATCATCTCCCTGAATATGACCATAGCAGTCGTTGTATTGTTTAAAAAAATCAATATCCATGACCAGCAAAGAAAGCGGTAGCTGATGGCGTCTGGCCGTCATCCATTCTTCTTCGAATACTTTGTCTAACATGCGTCGGTTAGGTACACCTGTCAGACCATCTTTAAAAGAAAGCTCTTCCAGCTCTTTTTGCAAATCCAGTAACTTTTGTTCAGTTTCTTTACGTTCAGTAATATCGAACATAAAACCGATTAGCGCTTCGACTTCACCTTGTTGATCTCTAATGACATGTACCACATCTCGAATCCATACATAGTGACCATCTTTTGTCAGTGCCCGGTAATCAGCTTCGTGATCAACACCAGCTTTGGATTGCGCCACACAGAAATCAACCACCCATTGCTGATCTTCTGGATGCATTCTTTCAGCCCACTCATTAACTGTTTGCCAGCTTTCTACCGACCACCCCAATAACTTCTCGATTTGTGGGCCGATGTAAGTAAAACACATCGTTTTCCAGTCAATACGCCAGGGAATAGCTTTAGTCGATTCTAATAATGTTTTATACACATCAGAATCTTGGGATGTCATTCTATCGTCAGCCATTTCAATGACCCTCTATACGAAAATGGGTTTAATTCCTGAGTATGAGATTACTCACATTCATGCATTAACTCTGCTCAAATGTAAAACTTTTTACAGCATCAATATGCTGCACACTGAGTTTTAACATCAGTAATCTATCTACCCCAATTGCTACGCCGCAACAGGCAGGCAAACCAGCTTGCATGGCCGCCAGTAAATGTTTATCAACCGGCATGGCAGACTTACCTTGCTGGTGTCGGATAAGATTATCTTCTACAAACCGTTGACTTAACTCATCTGCATCAAGGCATTCATCATAACCATTTGCCAGTTCAAGTCCTTGAGCATAGACCTCAAATCTGGCAGCGACAATATGGCCTTCCTCTGAACGATGCAGTTTTGCCAGTTGTGCCTGCGAGGCAGGAAAATCATAAATAATATATGGGTGAGCAGACAAGGCTAATTGCGGTTCAATTAACTCACTCATCAATAGCTCCAGCCAACCGTCTTTGTCTGTTTGCCAGTCTTGAGGGAGGCTTTTTATTCTGGACAGCGCATATTGTTTGAGTTCATCTTGCTCAACATCTGTGACATCAATCGACAAGTACTGTGAAAACAGTGTTTGATAGCTCATCTTGACCGCGGGAGATAAGCCAACCACGGTTTGTAATAAATCATCCACTTCCGTCATAAGCTGATGATAACTCAGGCTGGGGCGATACCATTCCAGCATCGTAAACTCAGGAGAATGATGCCTGCCCTGTTCACCATTACGAAATACTTTTGCTATCTGATACATATCCCCCAGACCAGCAGCTAACAGACGTTTCATCGCAAACTCGGGTGAAGTGTGCAAATAACAGGGGCTTTTCTGCCCACCAGCAGCAATATAATCAGTGGTAAAGCTATCAAGGTAAGGTGCTGTAGGGGCCGCATGAGAAAGAATGGGTGTGTCGACTTCCAGCACCTCTCGCTGATAAAAAAAACGACGGATCTCAGTCAGAAACTGAGCCCGTCGTTTTAGATTTTCCAGACTTGCAGAGGGTTGCCAGTCTTTATCGTACATAGTGGGTTTTAGTCTTTTGCGCGTTCAACATAGGATGAAGAGCGGGTATCGACTCTCAGGACTTCACCGATTTCAATAAACAGAGGAACACGAACAACCGCACCTGTTTCCAGTGTGGCTGGTTTACCACCACCACCTGAAGTATCACCACGTACACCCGGATCGGTTTCAACCACTGCCAGATTAACGAAGTTAGGCGGAGTCACCAATAACGGTGTGCCATTCCATAATGTCACCGTGTAAACATATTGCTCTTTCAGCCAATCTTTACTTTCGCTGATGGCATTGGCATCGGCACCATATTGTTCAAACGAAGTTGGATCCATGAAATACCAAAACTCACCATCGGTATATGAATATTCCAGATCGGTTTCGATAACGTCAGCGCTTTCAACCGTATCACCAGATTTAAACGTCCGCTCATTCACTCGGCCAGTTTTCAAGTTACGGAACTTAACACGATTAAATGCTTGGCCTTTACCCGGTTTAACAAACTCATTTTCGATGATGCTGCATGGGTCACCATCAAGCATAAACTTCAGGCCGGATTTGAATTCATTTGTACTATAACTTGCCATCTTAACCTCTTTTGGGGGACGATCTTCGCTTGCTTCAAAATAAAAGCCACTATGATACCGCAAACCACTAACCTAAAGACAAAACAAAACTGGCAACACGCATTAGCCAACGCTATAAATAGTGCCGATGAATTATTAGCTTTACTGGGACTTTCCGGTCAGTTAGCTGCAATCGATAAAGCACAAATACGTCAGTTTCCGGTGCGTGTCCCACGCAGTTACATTAAAAAAATGCGCTATGGCGATGCTTCAGATCCGCTGCTTCGTCAGGTATTTCCTCTCATTGACGAGGGTTTTAGAGTCGATGGATATAAGGCTGATCCGGTAGGTGATCATTTAGCCATTAAGTCGCCCGGTATCTTACAAAAATATCAAGGACGAGCACTGTTATTAATGACAGGTGCCTGTGCTATTCATTGCCGATATTGTTTTCGTCGTCACTTCCCTTATTCAGAAAGTAATCCACTCGCCGGTCAATGGCAGCAGTCACTTGATGCTTTAAACGCTGATCAATCCATTACTGAAGTTATTCTCAGCGGCGGAGATCCCTTATCCCTCAATGATGAGAAACTGGCGAATGCTATTGAAGATCTTAATCAGATAACACATTTAAAACGATTGCGAATTCATACCCGACTGCCAGTGGTATTGCCAGAACGTATCACCGGCTCACTATTGGCCTGTCTGCAAAATACCCATCTGAAAGTGGTGATGGTGATTCATGCTAATCACGCCAATGAAATTGATGAAGAAGCTGCACAGGTGCTGAATGACTTAAGGCAAGCTGGTGTGCAGTTACTGAATCAAACCGTTTTGTTAAAAGGGATTAACGATTCTGTAGACGCACTTGTGGGTTTAAGTGAGCGTTTAAATGAAGTGGATGTACAGCCTTATTACCTGCATTTATTGGACAAGGTGGCCGGAGCGCATCACTTTGATGTGGAAGAAGAACTTGCTGTGAGTTTGATTGAAAACTTGAGACAACAATTGCCTGGCTACCTTGTGCCCCGTCTAGTACGTGAGCTACAAGGTGAAGCCAGTAAAACGGTAATCAGCTAATTAACGTTGATCAATCGGTGTGTAGTCACGCATATCGCTACCGACATAGATTTGTGTTGGTCTGTAAATGCGATTATCACAAATTTGTTCACGCCAATGCGCTAACCAACCCGCTGAACGAGCTACAGCAAACAACGCGGTGAACTCATCTTCAGGAATACCCATTTCGCTGTAGAGAATGCCGGAATAGAAATCAACATTCGGGTAAACGCCTTTATGGCCTAGGCGATCAGCACAGACTTCTTCCAGTTTTAGGGCGGTATCGAACATATCATCCAGATGACCACCACGTTCCGCAACTAACTGTTCTACCAGTTTGTGCAAAATAGTGGCACGAGGGTCTTTAACCTTGTACTCGCGATGCCCCATTCCCCAGATAACTTCTTTATTTTTTAGTTTCTGGTCAACCCAGCTTTCGACATTTTTCGGAGAACCAATCTCTTGCAACATACCTACGACGCGTTGATTTGCACCACCATGTAACGGGCCAGATAAGGTACCGATGGCAGCGGAAATCACGCTATAAGGTGTGGCCAGTGTCGAACCCGCGACCAATGCTGCAAACGTTGAAGCATTCAAGGTGTGTTCTGCATGCAAAATCAAACACACATCCATGATCTTAGCCATGAGAGGATCCGGTTCTTCACCGTTAAACATGTACAACAGGTTTTCCGCGACCGACAGATCATGTTTTGGATTGATAGGGTCCCAACCATTGCGGATGTGTTCCCACATTGCCACCAGCGGTGCCATTTGCGCAATGATATTCACCGTCATATTACGCACATAATCGAGGTCTTCACAGCTATTGGCGTCTGTCAGACACTCCGTACCCGGGTAGAACATGCCCAGACTGGATACCGCTGTTTGCAGCATATCCATGGGATGACCGGTATGGGGGAAATGACGCATCATCTGACGAATATGATATTTGATGCGGTAGTTGTCTTTTAACTGTTGGGAAAAATCATTTAAGGCTTTCTTAGTCGGTAACTCACCGTCTAACAAAAGCAGTGTGGTCTCTTCGAATGTACTGTTTTCAGCAAGAGTTTCGAGAGGATAACCTCGATAACTCAGTATGCCTTTTTCACCATCAATAAATGAAATGGCTGACTTTGTTGCGGGTACACCTTCCAGGCCTGGTAAAAAATCACTCATCTACAACCTCATAATTATCTTGATGGTGGAGATTATCGGAAAAGCTGGCATTATACTGCATTGCAGGTAGAGCAGCATCTCCGATGTTATTAGCTACTGATTTTATGGAGTTATCTCAAGATATCTGACCAGATATTGTGTGCCCAGGCATCAGCAAACTCCCCTTGCAGCAGTGTTGGGGTGGTGGTTATTCCTCCGCCGGGCATCACCGCCATTTTTTCCGTCTTTGGATCATATCTGAATACGGCCGCGACATAGCCTGCTTTTTCGCCGTCAGTAAAACTATAACAGGTATTGCCAAACACCGGTTCAGGTTCAACTTCCTGTTCGTGTAATAGAGCAATGACTGCAGCGGCACAGACTTTTGCCTGCACATTGGCAATATGGCCTGATTTGGGCAAGGTGGCTGCCACGGCATCACCTATCACGTGTACATCAGGTACAGCTGTCGACTCATAAGTGCTGAAGTCGACCTCGCACCAACGTTTATCGACATTCATCACACCTGCCAACTCAGCCACTTTTCCTGCGCGTTGCGGTGGAATGACATTCAGAACGTCGGCTTGGACTTTATCGAACAAACCTTCAACCGTTAACGTATCAACATCAACTGTTTCTATGCCATTACTGGGTTGATAATCAATGATGTCGGCATAGTGATCATCCCAAACGCCCTTAAATAACGCTTTTTTGGACACAATATCGCCATTGGCATCCAGAATGATTAATTTGGCTGTAGGATTATGTTGTTTTAAAAATAAAGCGATTTGGCAAGCACGTTCATAAGGGCCGGGGGGACAACGAAATGGAGCTTGTGGAATCGTCATTACCACCTTACCACCTTTACGCATCGCTTTTAATTGTTCATGAAGCAACTGTGTTTGCGGCCCAGCTTTCCAGGCATGCGGAATTTTAGTCTCAACAATCTCAGGTGTCAGAATGCTCAGCTGGTCATAAATAAAATCCACGCCAGGAGCAATGATAAGGCGGTCATAATCTACCACTGTGCCATCATCAAGACGCACATTTTTGTTATCAACATCCACCGCATTGACTATGGACTGAATCATCTTTACACCGTAGTGAGAACTCAAACCGTGATAATCAAAGGTTAATTGTTGTAGGGTTCGATGACCACTTAACACGAGATTACTTTGTGGGCAGGAAACAAAAGCCGTTTTTTTCTCAATCAGAATCACTTCAAGATCCGGCGACCACATGCGTAAGTATTTGGCAGCCGTGGCACCCGCAAAGCCACCACCCACCACCACAACACGTTGTGATTTTTTCGAAGGCGTTATTATGGCCGAACTCATGTTGGGAAATGCAGCCAAAGCTGAGGCTGTTATCCCTGTCTTTATCAGTTGCCGACGGTTAATGGCCATAATAACTCTCCACACTAATCAGGAAACATGCTCACCCTGTGCCTGTAAATCGGCATGATAAGAAGAACGTACCATCGGACCACTGGCGACATGTTCAAAGCCCATTTGTTTGCCTGCCACGGCAAGATCATCAAATTCGGCTGGCGTGATAAAACGTTCGACCGGTAAGTGATGCCTGCTCGGTTGCAGGTATTGGCCTAATGTCAGCATACGACAACCATGGTCTCGCAGATCTTGCATCACTTGTTTGACTTCATCGATGGTTTCACCCAAGCCCAGCATCAAACCGGATTTGGTCGGCACATCGGGATGCATCTCTTGAAATCGTTTGATTAAATCCAGAGACCACTGGTAGTCAGAGCCAGGTCTGACCGCTTTATATAAGCGGGGAATACTTTCCAGATTGTGATTGAAGATATCCGGCGGACTTTGTTTCAGAATATCGAGCGCCACATCCATACGACCGCGAAAGTCTGGCACCAGTACTTCAATATTGGTTTGCGGTGACTGTTGACGAATTTCATCGATACAACGAACAAAATGGGCCGCTCCACCATCACGTAGATCATCACGATCGACTGAGGTCACCACAACATGCTTCAGTTGCATAGCAGCAATGGTTTTTGCCAGATGTGCTGGTTCGTTCTCATCTAATGGATCAGGACGACCATGCGCCACATCACAAAACGGGCAGCGTCGAGTACATATATTCCCCATAATCAGAAATGTCGCAGTGCCATGGGAAAAACATTCCCCTAAATTAGGACATGCAGCCTCTTCGCAGACGGTATGCAGCTTGTGCTCACGAAGCATGTCTTTAATATGTTTAACCTTAGGGTTGCCATGCGATTTGGCCCGAATCCATTCTGGTTTTCGTTTTGGCTCGCTTGGCTCGATTTTAATGGGAATACGGGAAACCTTTGATTCGCCTTTTAAAGCGCGAACGTCACGTCTACCGTCTGTTAATTCACTCATGCATTTATTCCTAATTGTGTCTGTTGCTGAAAAGCAGACACAAATTGTTGTTTCGCTTCTGACATTGATATATCAATACCGAGCGACGTCATATCAATCACTTCCATACCCGCATAACCACATGGATTAATGTAACTGAAAGGTACGAGATCCATATCAATATTCAAGCTAAGGCCGTGATAACAAGCCCCACGTTTAACACGTAAGCCCAGAGAGGCAATTTTTTGTTCATCGACATAGACACCAGGCGCGTCAGGTCTGGCATAGGCATCGATATCATAATGAGCAAGGATGCTGGTCACTGTTTGTTCGAGATGCGTAACCATCTGTCTGACACCCATCTTGGCTCGCCGTATATCCACTAAGGTATACACAACTAATTGTCCTGGACCATGATAAGTCACTTGTCCACCACGATCTGTGGTCACAATGGGAATAGTCGAGTCCATCAAAATATGAGATGGGTCACCATTTGCGCCTTGGGTAAACACGGGATGATGTTCAAGCAACCATAATTCATCTTCAGTCTCAGCATCACGTTCAAGCGTGAATGACTGCATGGCATTAACTGTAGACTGGTAGTCCACCAGCCCCAGATCTTTAATTTGCATAAACGTTAAAGCACGTATTTGATAGCGTCGTGATCACTCAAATCCTGGTAAATAGCATCGAGCTGAGGTTTACTTGTTGCTCTTATCGTGACCGTGACCGATGTAAATTTACCACCGGAGCTATGCTTCTGACTGACTGCACCCTCGGCAATATCATCGACATGGCGCCGGACAATTTCGACAACAATGCTATCGAGCTCCTCACTCGCTTCTCCCATCGCCTTGATAGCAAAGTCGCAGGGAAACTCTAATAATGTCTCAGATTGTTCTTGTTCACTCATACATTCATCTCCAACTTATGACGTTGGTATAGTTCATTTACTGTCTGCCATATTGGGCCTGGTAGACCTTGGCCAACAGGCTTATCATCCAGAGTCGTCACCGGTAATAACTCTCGCGTTGAGCTGCTAATCCAAATCTCGTCCGCCTGGGTGAGTCTATCTGCAGTCACCGATTCTTCTCTAACTGGAATACCGGTCATAGCCGCCAGTTCGAGAACAAAATCACGAGTAATACCGGGCAGCACTGTATTGTCTTTTGCTGCGGTATAAATAACGCCATCAAAAACCGCATAACTATTACTGGCAGAGCCTTCAGTCATCACACCATCACGAATCAAAATGGCTTCTCCAGCACCCTGCTCGTGCGCTTGCTGTCTCAGCATGGTATTGGGTAACAAAGCAATGGCTTTGATATCGCAACGCTGCCAACGAATATCATCGACCGTGATTGCTTTAATTCCTTGTGTCTTATATAAGCTTGGGACAGCATTAAGCGGATTGCTCATCATAAAGACAGTCGGCTTAACCCCTTGCGGAAAGACATGCTCACGCGGTGCCACACCTCGAGTTACCTGTAGATAAACGGCCTGATTTTCACCCTCGTTATGTTCAATTAACTGAGTGATGAGCTGTGTCCAGTGCGCATCGTCGAAGGGATTACTTAAATGAATCCCATCCAGACTATTTTGCAGCCGGGATAAATGCGCTTTTAAACGAAAAGGCTGGCGACCGTATACAGGGATGACTTCATAAACCCCATCACCGAATAAAAAACCGCGATCGTAAACAGATACTTTTGCCTGCTCAGCAGGCAAAAACGTATCGTTCAGAAAGACAGTCGCCATGACTGCTTAGCCCCAGATCCATAGCATGATTTCATCAATCAGACGGCGCCACCAGCTACCTTGCTCAACATCATTCAGTGCCACTAATTCTTGTTTAGCGACCACTTCATCACCAAGACGAATCTCCACTTCACCTAACACAGTACCGGCTGTAACAGGCGCAATGACGGGTTGCTGAATATTGGTAGTCGCCTCTAGTTGATCGTATTGACCACGTGGTACTGTTACAGACAATGGCTTAGTCAGACCTAAAGCGAGTTGATCCGTCGCGCCTTTCCATACTTTAGTATCGATAATACCGGTATTGGCTTTATACAGCTGATGCGTTTCAAAGAAGCGGAAGCCGTAGTTCATCAACTTTTGCGTTTCTTGAGCACGTGCATTTTCGCTGCGTGTGCCTAAAACCACAGAAATCAACCGCATATCGCCGCGTTTTGCTGAGGCAGCAAGACAGAATCCAGCTTCTTCGGTATGTCCTGTTTTTAAACCATCAACACTGTTATCACGCCAGAGTAATTTGTTACGGTTGTGCTGTGTGATGCCGTTGTAGGTGTATTCTTTTTCTGAATACCATTCATAGTGTTCAGGAAAGTCACGGATTAAGGCGGCCGACAAAATCGCAATATCATGTGCGGTTGTGTAGTGATCAGGATCAGGTAAGCCTGTCGCGTTCATGTAGTTGGTGTTGTACATACCAAGCTGCTGCGCATACTGATTCATCATCTGTGCAAAGGTTTCTTCACTACCCGCAATATGCTCAGCTAGTGCAACTGCAGCATCATTACCTGACTGTACAATCATGCCTCGCATCAAAGACTCAAGGCTGACTTTGGTGTTTACTTCCATAAAGCTGCGTGAACCTTGCATACGCCAAGCTTTTTCACTGATCAACACTTCATCTTCGAGTTTAATGTTGCCGGCATGCAGTTCATGCGACACCACATAAGATGTCATTAGTTTAGTGATACTCGCAGGGGGTAATTTTTGGTCCGCGTTTTCTTCAGCCAGAATTCGACCACTGTCATAATCCATTAAAATGTAGGATTTTGCCGCGACGCTCGGCGCGGAAGGTTGAGGTGTGATAGCACCAGCAAAAACCTGGGTAAATGCGAATAAAAAGGACAGAAATAAAACAACTTTCGTGTGTTTCAGCATATTGAACTCTCTGAATCTAAATGTTTAATCAATAACAATGTGCGAATTGGGATAACCAAGATTAGCTAATTTCGTCGCCAGGCTATCGCCTTGTTCAACGCTGCTTATTGGCCCTATACGCACACGATATAGGGTTCCCTGCGAACTTTTAAATGGCGTAATACTAATGACGCCAGTGACTTCATGCTGTAATTTTCGTTTTATTTGCTCAGCGCGACTCAAGCTGCTGAAAGCCCCCACTTGCAGGAACATTTCTGCTGAGCTCAGTGGCTTTACCGAAGCGGTCACCTTAGGTGCGGCTTCCTTGATTATAGGCGCCACAGTGGCTTTACCTGGTGTGGTTAGCGCTCGTACTTCCACTAGCCCAGTTCCTTTAGCAATAATCCCGAGCTTAGTTGCTGCGCTATATGATAGATCAATCACACGGTTTTCGTGAAACGGACCGCGATCATTCACCTTCACAATGGCTTTTTTACCGTTTTCAAGGTTAGTCACTTCCACATAAGTCGGTAAAGGTAATGTCTTGTGCGCAGCGGTCATTTTGTACATATCGTAAATTTCACCGCTCGACGTTCTGCGACCGTGAAACTTCGTACCGTACCAAGATGCAATCCCTTTTTCACGATACCCTTCAGCACTACTTAAGGTGTAATAGTTTTTGCCTAAAACTTTATATTGACGGGGATTACCATATTTACTTAATGGTTCATTTTTAGGTACTGCATCAGGAATATTACTTAAATCCGGAACGCGTGTGGGCGCACTATCCTGCTCGAGAACGCCAACTTTACCTCCACATGAAGTCAAAAAACCGATTAGCAATAACAACGCTAATCGGTGTGAACTCAAACTCATTTGGTCTTATCCATTTTTTCTCGAATAGCTTGTGCCAGCTGATATACAGCCATGGCATACATACGACTATGATTATAGCGGGTGATCGCATAAAAATTCTGTCTGCCTAACCAGTATTCCTCACCGTCAGCTTGTGTTAAACCAACCACAGATAACACATCATCAGCCGCTGGCACTTGGGAGAGTGAAAAGCCAGCTTCTTTTAGCTGCTGTCGAGTGAATGCGGGTTTGAGATCGTTGGCTAACATGGCTTCAGGAAGTGGTTTACTCGCCCGTGTGCGATGCACGATAGATTGACCAGGTACCCAACCATGTAACTTCAGGTAATTGGCGATACTACCAATAGCATCGGTCGGATTCGTCCAGATATCACGATGGCCATCACCATCAAAATCCACCGCATACGCCAGATAGCTACTTGGCATAAACTGTCCCAATCCCATCGCTCCTGCATATGAACCTACAGGATCCAGTCGAGAGATTTTTTCCTGTTCAGTTAGCACTAAAAACTTTTCCAGTTCACTGGTAAAAAAAGGACTGCGTGGTGGATAACGGAAAGCCAGTGTTGATAAAGCATCAATGACACGATAGCCCCCCATATGCTGACCATAACGTGTTTCCACACCCAATATTGAAATAATGATCTCTGCTGGCACGCCATATTGTTTTTCAGCGGCTTCCAGCGCTTCTTTATGATGTTGCCAGAATTCGTAGCCACCATTGATACGTGAATCGGTCAGAAATATATTTCGGTATTCATACCAAGGCTTACTTTTTTCAGCCGGCCTTGAGATAGCCTTAAGAATGGCATCTTTGACGTCGACCTGGTCAAATACATTGTCTAACTCAGCACGATCGAAACCGTGTTTAGTTACCATCTTATCGATAAAGGAATCGACACCTGGTAATTGGTCATTAGCTTGCACATGGATACTGGCAAGCAGCAGCAAAGAACTAAATAGCGTTTTTTTCACGGTGACATCATCCTTCGGTGAGTATGAATAGACATCAGGATACCGAAGCCTGCCAGCAGGGTCACCATTGACGTGCCCCCATAACTGATCAGGGGCAGCGGCACCCCTACAACGGGTAACAATCCTGTTACCATCCCAACATTAACGAACACATAGACAAGGAAAGTAATAGAAATACTTCCTGCCAGCAGTCTGGCGAAACTACTTTGAGCCTGACTGGCAATATATAGTCCTCTGCTAGCGACCAGTAAATAAACAAATAATAAAATTGCGACACCGACCAAACCGAACTCTTCTGAGATCACAGCAAAAATAAAATCTGTAGAACGTTCAGGTAAGAACTCTAAATGCGACTGTGTGCCCTGTAGCCATCCTTGACCGAATAAGCCTCCAGAGCCAATAGCAATTTTTGACTGAATAATATGATAGCCGGCGCCTAAAGGATCATTTTCCGGATTGAGAAAAGTCAGCACGCGGCGGCGTTGATAATCGTGCATGAAATACCACAGTACAGGAGCAGCAGAGGCACAGGAGACTAAAAAGCCAATAATAATTTTCCAACTGATGCCGGCTAAAAATAAGACAATCAGCCCAGAACTGGCAATCAAAATAGCCGTACCTAAATCAGGCTGTTTCGCAATAAGGAACGCCGGCAGACCAATTAACACTAACCCAACGAGAATACGCCATGTGGATGGAGGCAATGGCCGTTCAGCAATATAGGCTGCTACCAGAATAGGTACAGCCAACTTGATAATTTCTGAAGGCTGGAACCGGAAAAAGCCTAAATTCAACCAACGCTGAGCGCCTTTTCCCTCATGCCCAAACAACAACACAGCAATAAGTAAAACCAAGCCGAAGCCATAAAGCAGATAAGCATTATCGCGAAGTCGGTCAGGATCAATCTGAGCTATCGCTAGCATAACCGTCACTGCCATACCGATTCTCACCAGCTGACGAATAATAATGCCAGTATCCTGCCCACCAGCACTGAACAGCATCATTAATCCTGCACCCAACAAAACAAGCAGGCCGAGTAACAAAAGAGGATCGATATGAAATCGCCGCAACATGGTGGAGAATTGCCACTGATGCGGCTTTCTTCTATCGCTTAGCAGGCTACTACTCATCGACTTCAAATCCAAAATACTGTTGAATTAATTTTCTAGCAATAGGTGCGGCTACTTTACTACCACTCCCCCCATTTTCGACCACAACAGCCACAGCAAACTCGGGTTTATCGGCTGGAGCAAAGGCAATAAATAAAGCATGGTCATGGAGCTTTCGTTCCAGAGTTTCAGCATCGTACTCTTCATCCTGTGCTATGCCGAATACCTGGGCTGTCCCTGTTTTACCCGCCACTTTAAAAGGCATGTCTTTCCCCACTGATCTGGCTGTACCCCGCTCTCCGTGGATCACTTCAACCATGGCTTGCACGACGGCTTCCCAGTTTTGACTATTTTGCATTGGCAGATTGTTCATAATCTCACTGTTCCTGAGATTCATATCTGCTTGCCCAGCCGGGCGACTTGCCCTCACCACTTGTGGCTGCATTGAGATGCCTCGCATAGCCAGTGTCGCTGTAGCATGAGCCAGCTGAACGGGTGTAGTTTGGTTAAAGCCCTGGCCTATTCCTGAAATCAATGTTTCACCTGGAAACCACGCTTGATTTCGACTGGCTCGTTTCCATTCACTCGATGGTGACAAACCTTCACTTTCATTGGGTAAATCGATACCGCTGCGATGGCCAAAGCCAAAATAATCAAGAAAATGATGCAAACGATCGATGCCCAGCGCATGAGCCAAATCGTAGAAATATACGTCGCAAGACTGAGCTACTGCATCTTTCATATCAACCATACCATGGCCATAACTTTTCCAGCAGCGATAACGATGACTACTGCCTGGTAAGCTATACCATCCAGGACAATAGGTTTTAGAGCGTTCATTGACAACGCCCAGTTCCAGTCCTGCCAAGGCCACAAAAGGTTTAAGTGTCGAACCAGGTGGATAGTGACCACGAAGCGCTCTATCAAACAACGGTCTCTCAGGCGAATCCCTCAACGCCCCGTATTCTTTACTACTGATACCTGAAACGAATGAATTCGGATTGTAGTCAGGCTTGCTCACTAGCGCTAAAACCCCACCATTGCGTGGGTCAATCGCCACCACTGAGCCATTGTAGTCCCCCAATGATGTCGCTGCGACACGTTGCAGGTTAATATCCAGGTTTAAATATAAATCATCGCCTGACTGTGAGGGTTCAGACAGAAGTTCACGTACAATACGGCCTTGAACATTTGTTTCTACCTGACGGTAGCCCACACTGCCATGTAGTTTATCTTCGTATTCCTTTTCAATGCCTGTTTTACCAATCTGAGAAGTCCCTTTGTAGTCTTTCTGATCGATGATTTGCATATCACGCTCGTTAATACGGCCAACGTAACCAACAGCATGTGCAAACAAGTTATTCTGTGGATAATGTCGTATCAGACGACCTTCGATATCCACACCAGGAAAACGATAACGGTTAGCAGAGAAGCGAGCGACCTCTTCTTCTGTGAGTCGTTGCCGGATCACGACATGGTGAAAGCGGCGCTGACGCTGCATACGTTCCTTGAAGGCCTCTATGTCCTCCTCAGACAAAGCGAGTAATTGACTCAACTCATGCAGGGTTTCATCAAGATTGGGGACTTTTTCAGGTACCATTTCCAAACTGAATGTTGGAATATTTTCAGCCAGCAAGACCCCGTTACGATCGTAAATGAGTCCCCGCTGGGGCGGTAATGGCTCGATATCCACACGGTTACGGTCTGAGAGTGAATCAAAGTGTTCATATTCAAACACTTGCAAATACACTAACCGGAAGATCACGATGCTAAAAATAATCACTGACAGTAGACCAGCGAATAACAAACGTCCGTTTACAAGGCGACTCTCACGAAAATGATCTTTAAGCGTAAACTTTGAAGCCATATAACGTTCACGTTACCTGAAATGTACGGCGAATTTTACGCAGAATCGCATACATCACCGGCCATAACAGCGTACTTGTTAGCACGGGCATCCAGCTTTCCCAGTGCAACGTTGCTCGAGTAGCGACAACATCAACAAACTCCACCAACAGCACAACAGAAAAAATGGTTAAGGCTTGTTGCCAAAGTGGATATTGACGTAACTGCAAATGGAAACGTGCTATCAAATAAATAGCTAGTGCATAGCTGAAAGCCATCACACCCAATATCCCACCCATGGTGATATCCATGACAAAGCCTGTAAACCAGGCCACACCAATACTGACACGATGAGGCAACGCCATCGCCCAGTAAATGAGTGTCATCACTACCCATTCCGGCCGGAAAAAACGCGCGTAATCTGGTAACGGCACCAGCATCAACATAATGGAAATGATGAGCGTGATAACAATCACAAAACCATTACGGGTCCTAATTGTCGTCGCCACTGTCGACCTCCGTGGTTGATGACGATTCCTCAGCTGGTTTCGTTGTTGTGCGCTCTGTTTGAATTTTTTCGCCTGGCAGAACTAACATCACTTCACGACTTGTGGATAACTTGGCTGCTGGCTCCACTTTGATATCAGCAAATGGTTTACCTTGAGGAAACTCAACGGATACCACTTTACCTACCGGATAGCCAACAGGAAACCGACCACCAAGCCCTGATGTGACTAATAAGTCGCCTTCTCGAATATCCGCATTATGTGGTAGAAAATCCATTTGAAGGTACTCGCCTAAACCTCGGCCCGTGACCACAGCCCGAAGACCATTACGATTGATTTGAACAGGGATGCTATGACTTGGATCGGTCAACAACACAACACGACTTGATACGGCAGAGGTTTCGGTCACCTGCCCCATTACCCCTGTGGCATCCAACACCGGTTGCCCGACATACACACCATAATTTTCACCCTTATCAATCACGACTTGTTGAGAAAAAGGATCAAGATCTATGGTCAGCAATTCTGCTACTTGAACACGTTCTTGCAGACGAAATGATGAACCTAACAACTCTTTGAGTCGCATGTTTTCTCGTTCGAGTGACTGCAGTTTCTGCAAGCGAATATTCTGCAACATATTATTCGCTTCCATGACGGTAATTTTTTCTCGTAATTGTTTACGATCCTGAAAAAAATCACTGACCCATTCACTCAAATCTGTAGGAAGCGATGCCGCCGCCTGCACAGGATAGACTGCCGTTGACAACAAAGAACGCACAGGTTTGAAGTAATCCAGACGCGTATCAAGGAAAAACACCATGATAGAGGCTACAAGCGCCAGTAGCATCCGGGTGTTTAAAGAAGGTGTATGGGCAAATAAAGGTTTAATAACTCAACGTCCAAAACTAAAAGACCTTCGCAAATGCATAACACTCGCAAAGGTCTTACGACTTATTAACTAAAAATCATTATTCAAAGGTAAAAACGTCTGTACCTTTTTCATCAATCATTTCAAGCGCACGACCACCGCCACGAGCGACACAGGTAAGTGGATCTTCTGCAATAATTGCAGGTAAGCCTGTTTCTTCGATAAGTAAGCGATCCAAATCACGCAGCAATGCACCACCACCGGTTAATACGATACCTCGCTCGGCCACGTCAGCACCTAGTTCTGGCGGAGTTTGCTCTAAAGCAGTCTTAACCGCTGCTACAATACCAGAAAGTGGATCCTGCAAGGCTTCCAAAATCTCATTACTGTTTAGAGTAAAGCTTCTCGGCACACCTTCAGCCAGATTCCGTCCACGCACTTCCATTTCACGCACTTCATTACCGGGGTAAGCTGAACCAATTTCTTTTTTAATTTTTTCCGCGGTTGATTCACCAATTAACGTGCCGTAGTTTCGACGCACATAGTTGACTATGGCTTCATCAAATAAATCACCACCGATACGTACTGAAGCAGAATAAACAATACCGTTTAATGAGATAACCGCGACTTCTGTTGTACCACCACCGATATCCAGTACCATCGAGCCGCTGGCTTCATCAACAGGCATACCGGCACCAATGGCTGCTGCCATCGGCTCTTCAATCAGAAACACATCTCGTGCCCCTGCGCCAGCAGCAGATTCGCGAATTGCACGACGTTCAACTTGCGTTGAACCACAGGGAACACAAACTAAAACGCGCGGACTCGGCTTGAGAAAACGTCCTTCGTGTACTTTACGAATAAAATGCTGCAACATTTTTTCCGTCACGGTGAAATCAGCGATAACACCATCTTTCAATGGCCTGATGGCAGTGATATTACCTGGCGTTCGTCCTAACATGCGCTTGGCTTCGACACCGACCGCAGCTATAGAACGAGGACCACCAGGGCCTTTATCCTGACGAATAGCAACAACAGAAGGCTCGTCTAAGACAATTCCTTTGCCGCGCACATAAATCAGCGTATTCGCTGTTCCAAGATCGATCGACAGATCGTTGGAGAAAATTCCACGTAAACGTTCAAACATTGAAGAAACCACACCTGAAAGGGGTAAAATAGATACTTTAGCAATGCTCTGGGCTGTTGGGCAAGCAACTAATCATTTAAACTTACTGCTTTGTTGAAGCAATTAACCTTTGGAACTGTCGATGAGTTTAGATAAACACGATGTAGAAAAAATCGCGCACCTCGCACGCCTGTCGATACAGGAAGATGATATTCCTCATTATGCACGGGATTTGAATAATATTCTTAATTTAGTTGACCAATTAAGCGCAGCTGACACTAACGACATACTTCCTATGGCTCACCCCCTCGATGCACATCAGCGTTTACGCCCCGACAGTGTGACCGAAGTCAATCAGCGTGATGCATTTCAGGCGATTGCACCTAAAACTGAAGCCGGTGTCTATCTGGTTCCTAAAGTTATTGAATAAAGCAACACAGGCAAACACATGCATAACAAATCACTTTCAGAATTATCGGCAGCCCTGCACAACAATGAAATAAGCAGTGTTGAACTCACTCAGCATTATCTTGACCGCATCAATCAGCATAACGGCACTTTAAATGCCTTCATCACTGTGACCGAAGAGCGAGCACTGGAACAGGCAAAAGCCGCAGATAAGTTATTGGCAGAAAACAAAGCTGGTGTTTTAACTGGCATTCCTCTCGCCCATAAAGATATTTTCTGTACAAAAGGTGTTCGCACCAGTTGCGCTTCCAAGATGCTGGATAAGTTTATTGCTCCCTATGATGCCACTGTCGTCGAAAAGATTGACCAGGCCGGCATGGTCACATTGGGTAAAACCAATATGGACGAATTTGCTATGGGTTCGTCGAATGAAACCAGCTGGTATGGCCCTGTAAAAAATCCGTGGGATACCGACCGCGTACCTGGTGGTTCATCAGGTGGTTCAGCAGCAGCCATGGCGGCACGTTTAGCGCCCGTTGCTACAGGTACGGATACAGGTGGTTCGATTCGTCAACCTTCTTCTCTGTGTAATCTGACCGGTTTGAAACCCACTTATGGCCGTATTTCTCGCTACGGCATGATTGCTTTCGCTTCAAGCCTGGATCAAGCTGGCCCCATGGCCAACAGTGCTGAAGATGCTGCCTGGCTGATGAACGTGATGTCAGGGTTTGATGAGAAAGACTCTACGAGTGTCGATCGTGATGTGCCAGATTACACAGCGAGTTTGAATGATTCACTTGAAGGCCTAACTATCGGCCTGCCAAAAGAATATTTTGGTGAAGGCCTCGATCCGCGTGTAGCCGCTACGGTAGAAGCGGCCATCAAGACATATGAAAAAATGGGCGCGACATTAAAGGAAATCACCTTACCCAACACGGATCTGGCTGTGCCGACATACTATGTCGTAGCGCCAGCAGAATGTTCGTCTAACTTATCAAGAATGGATGGCGTACGTTTCGGTCACCGCGCTGAAGATCCGAAAGACTTAATGGATCTCTACACCCGTTCACGTGGCGAAGGTTTTGGCGAAGAAGTCAAACGTCGCATCATGATTGGTACTTATGCCTTATCGGCTGGTTACTACGATGCTTACTACTTAAAAGCACAGCAATGCCGTCGTCTTATTAGTAATGACTTCCAGGAAGCATTTAAAGAAGTCGATGTGATTATGGGACCAACAGCCACCAATCCTGCTTTCCGTTTTGGTGAGAAAACAGACGATCCGGTTGCGATGTATCTGGAAGATATTTACACCATCAATACCAATCTGGCTGGTTTGCCTGGTATGTCTATTCCAGCTGGTTTCGTTGAGGGCTTACCTGTCGGTTTACAAATTATTGGTAACTACTTTGATGAAGCGAGATTATTAAATATCGGTCATCGTTATCAACAAGAAACAGACTGGCATCAACGTATTCCTGATGCGTTCAAATAATCCTACTTTAAAGGGGCTCACCGCCCCTTTTTTATGGGTCAGATATGACACTTATCTGGTATTCTTGCAGCACACATCAATCAGGGCATGAGGAAACCGCCAGATGAAGGCAGCAGAGCTATTTGTCAAAGCGCTCGAAAATGAAGGCGTGGAATATATATTTGGTATCCCAGGTGAAGAAAATCTGGATGTCATGGATGCATTGCTGGATTCATCTATCCAATTTATTACCACTCGCCATGAACAGGGGGCGGCTTTTATGGCCGATGTTTATGGTCGACTTACAGGTAATGCCGGTGTTTGTATTGCTACCCTGGGGCCAGGCGCAACGAATCTCATCACGGGTGTCGCGGATGCCAATATGGATCACGCCCCACTCATTGCTATTGCCGGACAAGCGTCGACGCATCGACTCCATAAAGAGTCCCATCAAGTGCTGGATTTGGAAGCGATGTTTCGGCCAATAACCAAATACGCATCGCGTATTGTCAGCCCTGAAGTTATTCCAGAAGTGGTTCGTAAAGCGTTTAAAGTCGCTCAAACAGAAAAAACCGGGGCCTGCTTTATTGAGTTTCCTGAAAATATTGCCGAAATGGACATTGATGATGTGCCGTTACGTGTCAAAAATGCAACGGCTCCCGAACCCGCAGCAGAAGAAATCGAACGTGCGGCAGAAGTTATTTCAAATGCTAAAAGCCCGATTATTTTGGCAGGCAACGGGGTTATTCGTGCCAATGCCTGTGATGAACTAGCTGAATTTTCAGAAAAGCTGGGCATCCCTATTGCCAATACCTTTATGGCAAAAGGCGTCGTACCCTTCCGTCATCCAATGGCCTTGGGCAGTGTGGGCCTGCAATCGAATGACTACGCCAACTGTGGTTTCGCCAATGCCGATGTCATTATCTGTATTGGTTACGATATTGTGGAGTACCACCCATATCTTTGGCACCCATCGCGTGATCGTACTATTGTTCACATAGATACCACTCATGCTGAAGTGGATGGACACTACAGTATCAGTTTGGCTGTAGTCGGTAATATTCGTCATAGCCTCAATCGTGTAGCCGCCATCACTACCCCACACCAGGGCAAGGCGATGCGTACATTGAGAGACAGTTTGATTACTGAGATGAATATGCATCGTGATGATCTGGAATTTCCAGTGAAACCACAAAAAATCATCTGGGATCTGCGCACAGCCATGGATTTACAAGACATTGTCATCTGCGACGTAGGTGCTCATAAAATGTGGATGTCACGGATGTTCCGCTGTGAATACCCTAATACCTGCATCATATCCAACGGATTTGCCAGTATGGGCATTGCCGTACCGGGTGCTATCGCCGCTAAATTAGCCAATCCCCAACGTAAAGTTGTGGCCGTGACAGGGGATGCTGGATTTTTGATGAACTCTCAAGAAATCGAAACCGCGATGCGCCTGAGTATCGCTATAGTCATTCTGGTATGGAACGATGCCAGTTACGGCCTGATTGAGTGGAAACAACAAAACCAATTTGGTCGGACCAGTCATGTACAATTTACCAACCCGGATTTTGTTCAGTATGCGCAATCTTTTGGTGCAGTTGGTGTCAGAGTTGAGGAGACGGAGCAGTTAATGCCCATTCTAAAAGAAGCTTTAGACAGAAATACCGTGACTGTTATTGATTGCCCGGTTGATTATCGAGAGAACCTCAAACTAACAGAAGCATTAGGCCAACTCACTTTAACGATTTAAATAACTGATGACACACATAATTAAACCCGCCATTGGCATTCTTATTCTTGGCATTATCGCGGCACTTATTTTTAATTCAGTGCAAGGACAACAAGGCCTTCCGGACAAGACCTTCACTGATTTAGACGGAAACACCCACTCACTTCAGGACTACAAGGGCAAACCTTTATTAGTCATTTTCTGGGCGACAGACTGTCCTGCTTGTGTGCAAGAACTTCCGGAACTCAAAGCCATTTATAAAGAATATGTGCCCAAAGGTTTAGAAGTTATCAGTGTGGCGTTGGCTCATGACAAGCCTGAGCATTTATTAGCGATGCGCATAGAAAAACAAATTCCCTACACCATCACTTGGGATAAAACAGGTGAACTGGCAAATGCATTTAGTAATGTACGCGTCACTCCAACGCATTTTTTATATTCCGCTGAAGGGGATGTCGTGATGCGCAAAATTGGTAGTGTCTCAAAAGAGATGCTCAGCGAGAAACTCAGCAGTATGGGGCTGTAGCAAATTCGAATACATTTACACTACACTTCTATAGTCTTGTATGGTATAAAGTACGGCTTTGTAAATGCAGGCAGGGACCAAAATCGGCGCCCTGTGGTAAAAGTGTATCAGGAGCAGGTTTTAAAATGGCCAGAGTATGTCAGGTAACGGGCAAGCGCCCTATGAGCGGTAACAATGTTTCACACGCTCATAACAAAACAAAACGTCGTTTCTTACCCAACCTTCACTCACACCGTTTTTGGGTTGAGTCTGAAAATCGCTGGGTCAAGCTGCGTGTCAGCAACCATGGTCTGCGCATCATCGATAAGAGAGGGATTGATTCCGTCCTTACTGACATTCGCGCCCGTGGCGAAAAAATTTAGGAGAGTAAGACATGCGCGATAAAATTAAATTAGTCTCATCTGCTGGTACTGGTCACTACTACACCACAGATAAAAACAAACGTACCATGCCTGAAAAATTAGAGATCAAAAAGTTTGATCCTGTTGTGCGCAAACACGTTATGTATAAAGAAGCTAAAATCAAATAATATTGCCCACAATATTATTTTGGAAAAACCCGCACTAGCGGGTTTTTTTATGCCTGCATTAACACTATGATATCAACTCATTTCTTTAAGTTGTAATTCATGACCAACGTTGCTGATTTATCCTCCATCGTTCTAGCCAGACAACCCATTTTTGATCGTCAATATAATATTCATGCCTATGAATTATTATTTCGCAATAACACTAGCCAACAATCTGCTGATATTGGGCGCTATTCCGGCGATATTGCGACTACCCGGGTAATCAATTACAGCTTTCTCGAGCTTGGGATAGAACGGGTAATCGGCACACATCTGGCATTTGTTAATCTGACCCGCAATTTCATTTTAAGTGATGACCCAATCCCATTTGGTGGAGAAAGGGTTGTGTTAGAAATCCTCGAAGATATTGATATTGACGACGAGTTAATCCATGCCGTAAAAAAGCTGGCATTAGCTGGTTACCATATCGCACTTGATGATTTTATTTTCCATGAGTCTTTACGTCCACTTATCGAGTTAGCCACCATAATCAAAGTGGATATTCTCGCCTTGTCTGAAGCAGAGTTAAGACAACATGTTGCCCTACTCCGTGAATATCCGGTTAAGTTACTGGCAGAGAAGGTGGAGACTAAATCTGAATTTGAGCTATGTATGGCACTTGGGTTCGATTATTTTCAAGGCTACTTTTTCTGTCGGCCAGAAATCATTTCAGATAAACCTATTCCTGATAGTAAGCTTAAACTGCTGGAGCTGCTAAGCAAATTACAAGATCCTGATATTGAATTTAAAACGATCGAGTCAATCATTCGCCAAGACCCAGGCCTTAGTCTAAAATTACTACGTTTACTTAACTCAGCCGCTATTGGGTTTCCCAGACAAATAAACTCGCTACGTGAAGGCCTTGTTATTTTAGGGCTAAAAGCGATAAAAACATGGACCACATTAATCGTCATGAGCGAGATGAGTCCTGGACCAGCAGAACTAATTCAGGTGACGTTGGTCAGAGCCAAGATGGCAGAAAAGATAGCGCCTGAATTTGACTGTCATTCTGAGGCTGGTTTTTTATTAGGCTTGTTCTCAACGATTGATACGATGCTGTCAAAGCCCATGAATGAGGTTATTAACTCGATCCCTCTAAGCAATGAATCAAAGCTTGCACTAATTAGTCGAGGTGGTATAAAAGGCCAACTATTGAATTGCATTATCGACTACTGTGAAGGCCGCTGGTCTCAGTCATCAGAAGACGGGCCTTCATTGGAAAAGCTGAGCAATGCCTATATTGAAGCTAATGAGTGGGCCACTATGACTCTTAATACAATTTAGTATTCATGACTGATTCCAAACTCTTACTCGAAGCAAAAGAACTATCTCGGTTTTTCGGCGACACTGCCGCCGTGAACAATGTCAGTTTTAATATTAAACAAGGTGAAGTCCTTGGATTTTTAGGCCCGAATGGTGCTGGCAAAAGTACGACAATGCGCATGTTGACCGGCAATCTCGCTCCAGATAATGGTCAGATAATAATCAATGGTATTGATTTACTGGATGACCCTAAACAGGCTAAAGCCTGTATTGGTTACCTACCTGAAACGCCACCACTTTATAAAGAACATACCGTCACTGAGTTTTTACAGTTTTGTGCCCGGCTGAATGGCATAGCTAAAAAACAGCAAAAATCTGCAGTCGACACAGTGATAGAACGCTGTGGTCTGACAGAAGTGAGCAAACGATTAATTGCGAATTTATCCAAAGGCTTTCAGCAGCGTGTTGGTATCGCACAGGCTATTATCCACTCGCCAGCCGTAGTGATCTTAGATGAACCGACCTCTGGGCTCGACCCCATCCAGATTCGGGAGATTCGTCAACTTATTCGTGATATTGCCAATGAACATAGTGTCATTCTGTCTACTCATATTCTGCCCGAAGTGCAGATGTTATGTGACAGAGTGCAAATCATTTCTAAAGGCCAGTTATTATTTAATGACAGTCTGCAAAAGTTAACCGAACAAATGCAATCAACCGCTATTGTAGTTGGTTTCTCACACAGTGTAGATATAGGTTCTTTGAGTGCTATCAATGGTGTGAATAATGTCGTAAAGATAGATGAACAGCATTTTAAACTCTCTTATCTGCCAGATCATGATCCAACACAGGCCCTTTTAAGAGAGGCTGTTGAACATAACTGGCCACTCACATCATTAATGCCCGAACAGCATTCTTTAGAAGATGTATTTATGAAAATCATTCGTGAAGAAGATGCCCATGTTTAACATCGCCCGTAATGAATTACATCGCTTGTTCTTATCACCTCTGGCTTGGGTAATCTTGGCATTGAGTCAATTATTGCTGGCTTATCTGTTTTTAACGCATATGGATTATTTCAACAGTATCCAAAGTCGCATTTCTGCTATTCCTGGTGCCCCAGGGGTCACAGAACTGGTAGCCATGCCACTCTTAAGTAATGCTGCGATCATTGCCCTGCTGATTAGTCCCTTGTTGACCATGCGCAGTTTTGCTGAAGAACGCAGAAATGAGACCCTTCCTTTACTCTCATCTGCACCGCTGAGCATGTTTGATATCGTTATTGGTAAGTTCTTAGGTACCCTGACATTTTTCCTGATAATGGCATCACTCACTGTTTTGATGATTTGTTCCCTGGCCGTTGGTACCACTTTGGATTTTTATCAATTAAGTGCAGGTGTTATTGGTCTGATTTTGTTAGTCGCCAGCTTCAGCGCGGTAGGCATTTATATGTCCAGTTTAACCAGACAACCTACCATCGCTGCTATCAGTACCTTTGCCATTTTATTTTTGTTTTGGATTATAGATTGGGCCAGTCACAGCACAACTGAATTCTCATTACTGAGTTGGCTGTCGTTGTTAAAACACTTTGAACCCATGATGCAGGGACAAATCAATACCCAGGATATCAGCTACTTCGCACTCATTATTTTTGCTTTTCTATTACTGACGGTTCGTCGACTGGATAGAGAACGTCTAGACCAATGAAAATCACCAAACGCGCACAACTCCTCATTCGTTTTCAGCAAGTTATATTTTATGCTTTGCTGCTGGCTGCCGTTGTCTTACTGGGTCAGCTGTCAATTGCCACCAATAAGCAGTTTGACTGGACACAAAATCATAGACATACGCTATCTGAAACCAGTTTAGCGATTCTCGATAATCTAAAAGATAATATTACTATCCAGGTTTTTGTGAGTCCTGATTATGAATACCGGGCTGCTATTGTTGAATTATTACAACGCTATCAACAGCATAGCGATAAGTTAACCATACAGTTTGTGGACCCAAGTTTTTCACCTGACATCGTCAGACAATTTAATATCCAACAGCAAGGTGAAATGGTAGTCAGCCATGGTGAACAAAAACAGCATGTGTTTGATCTGTCCGAACAATCACTAAGCAATGCCTTGGTCACTGTCTCCCGACAATCACAGCCCTGGTTAATATTTGTTGAAGGCCATGGTGAACGCAGTCCGTATGATAAAAGCGACTTTGGCTTGAGTACACTGGTACAAAATCTAGGCAATCAAGGCATAAAAGTCCGTTCACAAAACTTATTGGATACACCAGACATCCCGGACAACAGTGCGGCTTTAGTCATTGCCAGCCCTGAAAAAGAATGGCTACCTGGTGAAATCAATATTGTTCGCGACTATTTAGACAAAGGTGGCAATCTACTCTGGTTAGCAGACCCAACTCAGACTAAGTCGTTGGGAGCTTTGGCTGAAAAATTAGGCATTGAATTTGTGCCAGGCACGGTACTTGATCCTAACTCCAGCATGCTGGGGATTGATGACCCACGCTTTGTTCTGATTACCGACTATGCCAATCATCCTGTCGGTCAGGCCGCCAAAAGTGTCACCATTCTGGCCGAAGCCAGTGCCATCCAAATAGCTGAAGATAACTCAGAAAACCCATGGCGTTATATCAATCTTTTGAACAGCCAGCCTAATGCCTGGGTGGAAACTTCTAGCATTACACAAGCAAACCTCAGTCAGCAAACATTCGATAAAGGTGCTGATGTGGCCGGCCCAGTTTCACTCGGCATGCTCATTACCTGCGATACGGACAGCAATATCGATAAATCACAAAGGATTGCCGTTATCGGTGATGCCGACTTTGTCGCGAATAGCTACATTGGTAACGCAGCCAATCTGGATTTGGGATTAGGTCTTCTGAATTGGTTAGTAGAAGACGATGGTCTTATCACGATTCCAATAAAAACCAGTGTTGGTACACAACTGACCTTATCCAACACGGAATCGATGATTATCGGTTTTGGCTTTTTATTTGCTATGCCATTACTTCTCCTTACAGTTGGACTCACTCTGTGGTGGCGGAGAAAACGTCGATGAAAAGCAGCTATTTCACTAATTTTATTTTGTTGTTATTAGTCGTTGGTTTATTCTGGTTTTCTCAACATAACGCTAATCAGCAGAATGATCATTCAGTCCAATTATTAACATCACTAAATCCTGCTGATATCAATACCATTGATATCCAACAACGACAAAAAAATGATATCAAGCTAATCCGCGATAATGCATCCTGGCGCTTGATGTCACCTTACCCTGCCCCTGTCAGCCAAACCCGCATCAATCTCATTCTGAGCTTGTTAAAAACACCCGTTCATGGTGAGTTTCAGCCCATGGATACCTCGTCGCTTGCTCAGTTTGGTCTCCATACCCCCTCGGTGATCGTCAGCTTAAACAATGAGAGTTTTGCGTTGGGTGATGTAGAGCCTATTAGTAAACGTCGTTATGTGCTTTATCAACACATCATTTATCTTATCGATGATGATGTTATGCCCTTATTAACTGCGAGTGCTGATAGCTTTATTGATAACAGGCTTATTGCTGAACATAAAAACATTGAAAAACTCACACTGCCCCGCTCTCTGAATAATCCAGAACCGCTGCAACTAACTCTCTCAAATGGCCAATGGCAATCTGATGATAAAAACTTAACAAGTGATGCGTTAAAGGTGTTGATAGATAGCTGGCAATTTGCCTATGCAACTCAGGTCAGGAAAGTCACATCAGCCGAGTTAATGGCAAAACCTGGTCCTCAAATTACACTTTGGCTGGAAGGTCAAAAACGGCCTGTTTCATTGATCATGCAGACCACTGACAATAACCTTATTCTGACCAATCAAGATTTAAGCTTAGAATATATTTTCCCTATGGCGATGAGCTCCCAGCTATTACCTAATACGCCCACTCAAACTAACGAATAGACATGCCTGAACTGCCAGAAGTAGAAACCACGCGACGTGGTATTCAACCCTTTATTGAGAATCAATCCATCACAAAAATGGTGGTACGTCACCGAGGATTACGCTGGCCGATTCCAGAAGGATTGGAATCCATCGTTAAAGATCAACGGGTAAACAGTATAGAGCGCCGGGCAAAGTACTTGTTGTTACATTGTGACAACGGCACATTGATTATCCATTTGGGCATGTCAGGACGTTTACGCGTACTCGATAATGATGACCACATCAATAAACATGATCATGTCGATATCTTTTTTGATAACGGTTATGTATTGAGATTTACTGACACTCGCCGTTTTGGCGCCATACTCTGGACGAACGAGCCTTATGAGCAGCATGCTCTTATCAGCCATCTAGGTCCGGAGCCACTATCAGAACAGTTTGATGTCAACTACTTACATCAACGCGCTAAGGGGCGGACCAGCCCGATTAAAACATTTATTATGAATGGTGAAGTCGTAGTAGGTGTAGGTAATATATACGCCAATGAAGCCCTGTTTATGGCAGGTATTCATCCAAGTACGCCTGCCGGAAAAATCAGTAAAAAGAATCTATCTCGATTAGTCGAGGCCATTAAGCAGGTTTTGGAAAAAGCCCTACTCGCCGGGGGAACAACCCTACGCGATTTCAGAAAAAGTGATGGAAACCCAGGCTATTTTGCGCAAGAACTTCATGTATACGGACGAGAAGGCTTAGCCTGTTTACGCTGCCAAACCCCAATCAGTCTCATTAAGCAGGCGCAAAGAGCCACTTATTTCTGTAGTCAGTGCCAGCCACGTTAATCATTTTTGATTAGAAAAATAGTGTGCCAAAGCGCGTATTTCTTCCTCAGAATAGCCCGCTGCATGCTGCATCATAACGGTACCATCACGCTGACCATTTTTAAATGCCAGCATTTGTTGAATAAAGTAATGTTTATTAAGTCCGGCAAGGCTAGGCGTTCCACCCTGACTATGACCATTTGTACCATGACACGCTGCACACGCTGAGGCGAGTAATGCGACATTGCGTGGCTCGGCGTGAACCACCAGAGATAAAAGCAATACCACCCCAGCGATGACAAAATGAGAAAAACGCATTTTTAGCTCCATATTCCAACGTCAGCTATAAGCCTACGTTATAATACTGGTTTAATCACCAGCTAAGTCTATATGTCAGAAAAAATTCAACTAGAAGATATTATTCCGGAAAACTTGATGGGTATGCGTATCGATCAGGCTTTAGCCAAAATGTTTCCCGAATATTCTCGTGGTCAACTGACAAAATGGCTGAAAGCGGGTGATGTCCTCGTTAACGGACAACTTCTCAAACCTAAAGAAAGCATTCAGGGCGGAGAAAGAGTCACCATCGGCACAGAGCTACAAGTACAGGATGAAAGCTGGCAGGCAGAGTCCATCGCGCTCGACATTATCTATGAAGATGACGATGTCATCATTATTAACAAACCTGCCGGCATGGTCGTTCACCCTGGTGCAGGCAATCACCAAGGCACGCTCGTCAATGCCTTATTAGCCCATGCTCCCCAATTAGCCAACATCCCACGTGCGGGGATTGTTCATCGTATCGATAAAGCCACCACGGGCCTGCTGATGATAGCCAAGACCTTAACAGCCCATAACTCACTGGTATCGCAACTGCAGGCACGCACAGTTAAACGTGAATACCTGGCTGTAGCGTGCGGTGTTTTTACCGCGGGTGGAACTGTTGATGAGGCTATCGGTCGACATAACGTTGATAGGAAAAGAATGGCCGTAAGTGCGACAGGTAAACCCTCCGTCACACATTATCGTGTCGAGCAGCGTTATCGGGCTCATACTCTGATCAAATGTAAGCTTGAAACCGGACGGACGCATCAGATTCGCGTGCATATGGCGCACATCAGGCATCCTTTGTTAGGTGACCCAGTCTATGGCGGCCGTTTAAAACAAGCCAAAGGCATGACCGAGACGTGTCGTGAGGTTATTCATAACTTCCGCCGTCAAGCCTTACATGCCGGTTTGCTGGGTTTTGTGCATCCCACAACAGGCGAAGAAGTCTCATGGCAAATCGATTTGCCTGAGGACATGCAACAGTTAGTCGATGCGCTGGCAGCAGATGCAGAAATAACTGACTCACTTTAACCTGTGACATTGCATTGAACGCTGTGGCATGGACAATAAAGATCCGTCATGCGTACATTACATTTATCAGTTAATGCGCCAAAAGTATTTCAGATTATCTAATCAAGGAGAAGATACAGCGTGATGACTGTTAATCATCGATGTTCATTTTTATCGGCTTGGCTCAAAGCTGGAAGCATGTCTTTTCTGTTACTACTGAGCTTAAGCGTCATTGCTTCTCCACAAGATAAAAAAGAGGTGACCTTCAGTCACCAGACTGTATTGGATTTAGCTAAAAAACGTGCTCAGAAACCATTCAAAAATCCCAAACAAGCGCCAATATCACTCACACGACTGGATGCTGAAACTTACCAAAAAATCCGGTTTCAGCAACAATCAGCCATCTGGGGCAACAGTCCAACCCCATTTTCCATCCAGCTTTTTGCTCCAGGTTTCTTGTATAAAAACCTCGTCGATATCGATATTGTCGAAAGTGGAAAAAGTGTTCCTATTAATGTTACCGAGTCATCATTCAAGGTCCCTAATCCTGAGGTTGCCAACGCGCTTGCTCAAGTAGGTAAATATGCTGGATTCCGGCTTCACTATCCTCTTAGTAAGGGGCAGGAAAAGAATGAATTCATCATTTTTCAAGGAGCCAGCTATTTTCGGGCGGTATCCAAAGGTCAGTTATACGGTATTTCGGCCAGAGGGTTGGCTATTGATGTGGCCGAACCAAAAGGTGAAGAACATCCCACGTTCACTCATTTCTGGATAGAACGTCCGGGAAAAGACCAAACAGCCATTGTTGTCCATGCCCTTCTCGATAGTAAAAGTGTGACCGGGGCATATCGATTCGGTATTTATCCTAATGACCCAACTCGTATGGATATTAAAGTCACCCTATTTCCACGCGTCGATATTCCTCACATCGGTCTCGCCCCGTTAACGTCTATGTTTTTGCATGGCAGTATGGTGCCTGCCAAATCCACTGACTATCGACCACAGGTACATAATTCACAGGCTCTGGCCATAAAAACAGGCAATGGTGAACATCTATGGCGGCCTTTGAATAATCCCAATTCACTGCAAATAAGCGGATTCATGGATGAGCATACCAAGGGATTTGGGCTTATCCAGCGTGATAGACAGTTTGTGAACTATCAAGATTTAGAAGCCCACTACGAGCTTCGTCCTTCTTTATGGGTAGAACCTATTGAAGACTGGGGTAAGGGGCAGGTTCAATTGTTTGAGATACCGTCAAATGCTGATACCAATGACAATATTGTCGCTTATTGGCGACCGGAAGGTGGATTAAAGAAAGGTCAGACCTTCAGCTATAACTATCGCTTGATCTGGCTAAATGATATTAACCCGATGCCATCAAAAACAAAGATTGTCCGTAGTGCTAAAGGAAAACTATTTGAAGATGGCAGCAGAGAAATGATCATCGATTTTAGTCGTATTGATGTGAATCAATTGAATACCATCAGTATGAATGCCTCTAGTAACCACGGCAAAATCATTGCAACTAAATTGATTGCTAATCCAAACATTGATGGTGCTCGCGTATTTCTCCGATTTCAACCTGATGATGCTGATGTGGCAGAGTTACGTTTGCAGTTGATGAATAAAGACACGCCTATCAGTGAAACATGGCTTTACCGTTGGATTAAACCCAGTCTATTTGCAGGCGAGTAATGAAAGCACACAAAGTTTTACCGGAACGCGCACCGCTGGATATGCCAAGACATCGTGTTAACGAGCCTGGTCAGGCATTACGCCAGCATTCCATCCCCTTTTTCACATCCTTTAGTACCGTCTTGTCACGCTTGTTTATTTTGCTGGTGACAGTTGGCCTTTCGGTCTATGGGATTAGAGAGATGCATGGTGTCCTCAGTACCAACAGCATTACCTCATTACAGTGGGTATTTTTATGTTTATTCAGTTTAAATTTTATCTGGATATCTTTTGCTTTTTCACAAGCCTTGTTAGGCTTTTTAATTAACCTCAAACCCAGACTAATCAAAAAAGCCGAAACTGAGCCCAATTTTAAAACCGCGATATTATTCCCCGTCTATAAAGAAGAACCCGGTCGAATCGTAGCGGCCATTAAAGCCATGCGTGAAGACTTATTAAAACAAGCGCCAGGCAAGTATGCTTTTTTTATCTTAAGTGATACCAATCAGGCCAATGCCTGGCTTGCAGAAGAAAAAGCTTTTATTGAACTCTTCGAAACACAAAATGAAGACTGCCCTGTTTATTACCGCCGACGAGCCAATAATCAGGAACGTAAAGCAGGCAATATCGCACATTGGGTCAGCAACTGGGGCGGTGCTTATGAAGCCATGATCGTGCTGGATGCTGACAGTTTGATGAGCGCACAAAGCATGCTGACTCTATCGCGCAGATTGGCAGCAGCACCTGGGGTTGGTTTAATTCAGACCTTACCCACCCTCATCAGCGCCAGTAGTCTATATGGCAAGCTACAACAGTTTGCTAATCACTGTTTTGGCCCCATTTATGCCGAAGGTCTGGCTGCCTGGCATGGCCTCTCATCTAACTTCTGGGGACACAATGCCATTATTCGTACCCGGGCTTTTGCTGAATCATGCTCACTACCGATATTGCCAGGCAAAGCACCTTTTGGTGGACATATCCTCAGTCATGATTTTATAGAAGCAGCATTATTACGTCGTGCTGGCTGGGGGGTAAGATTTGATACTGATATTCAGGATTCTTATGAAGAAGCGCCTCCTTCACTAACTGACGTGATCGTACGCGATAGACGCTGGTGTCAGGGAAATTTACAACATGGACGAATACTTCTCGCACATGATTTAGCCTTTCCCACCAGACTGCATATTTTCTCTGGCATGATGTCTTATCTGAGCGCGGTGCTTTGGCTTTCACTTATTATGGTCGGTTTAGCCATTGCTGTGCAGGCACAGTTTGTTCGTCCCGAATATTTTGCAAACCCCTCCCTCTTCCCTCTCTGGCCAGTATTCGATGCTGAACGGGCGCTGGACTTGTTTGTCGTCTCGATGGCAATTGTGCTTGCACCAAAATTGTTTGGCTGGTTTGCAGCTCTTGTAAACTGGTGCCGTTGCAAACAATTTGGAGGCCCGATTTTACTCACTTTTAGCGTCCTGTTTGAAACCATTATGTCAGCCCTTTATGCGCCTATTTTGATGGTCGCTCAGTTTGGTGTTGTCTGTCATATCCTTATGGGAAAAGATAGCGGCTGGAACCCGCAATCACGTGATGATGGTGCTTTAAGCCTAGGACAAGTGACCCGTGCCCATCGCAGTCATACCCTATTCGGTTTTATTCTGGCCGGCATTTCTTATAGCTTAAGTATTGAAATGTTCTACTGGTTGTTACCCATATCCGGTGGACTAATGTTATCTATCCCACTTTCATGGTTAAGTGGTGGCGCAAAACGTGCCAGACCTCTTACGATTCTAGGTCTGCTGCGGGCACCAGAAGAAAAGCGGCCAAGTACTATTGTGAAAAGCCTTATCGAGCAAATTAAAAAGACGCCTCAACAAGATCCTGTTGATTCTCCGCTTATGTGTTTGGATCAACATGCCGAACTGTGTAAATGGCATCTGGCCCAATTACCACTTATCGATGCGCCTAAACCAGATGAGTTCCATGCTCCGACTGTCACTGCTGAGTGGAAAATTCGTCATGCTTCATCTTTGCATCAGCTGGAAAAATCACTGGAGCCTGTGGAGATGATTGCATTGCTGTCGCAAGAGGTTGCTGTGAAACAACTGAAAACCCATGGTCTGGTCAGACATCATGATTAAAAATCAGGCTGAAAATTAACTCTCTATGACCACGTTTGTTCATATATCCGACTTACATTTTGGACGCATTCTCACTGATGTCTTAGTAGGCTTAAAACAGAAAATTGAGTCTATAATGCCTGACATGATTATCATTAGTGGTGATCTCACACAGCGAGCGACAGAAAAAGAATACCAACAGGCGGCTGACTTCCTTAACGACATTAACACGCCTTATTTCATCATCCCCGGCAATCATGATCTTAGTACTTTCCGAATTATCGAACGCTTCTTTTGGCCTTGGCGGAAATGGCATAAATGGGTTCAGAGGGAGCTTGAGGCTCAGTATACGAATGACAACTATCAGCTGATTGGCATTAATACTGCCAGAAAAGCAGGCTTCTATATGGACTGGTCCCGCGGAAGAATCAGTTCGTCACAAATCAAGCATATAACAAAGCAAGTTATGGAGGCGCCTGAACATCAACTTCAATTACTGGTAGCTCACCATCCTTTCTGGCTGCCACCTGAGTATGAAGCCAGACATTTAATTGGTGGACGTGACAAAGCATTGGCATCATTCAAAGATACAGGGTTGGATCTGATACTGAGTGGACACGTGCATGTTGATTATTGTCGTGTGGTGGATGGCATCATTGTGTCGCATGCTGGCACAACTACTTCGGACAGACTCTTACCCGAACATGCCAATAGTTTTAATATCATTCGTGGTGATAAATCCACATTAACCATTGCCCGCCACCACTGGCATCAGGATGAGTTTCAATTATCAGCGACACAAACTTTTTATCGTGATAATGGCGGCTGGCATGAACAATGATAACAACACCGGTCAGCCTGAAAAAATACTGACGTTTGTCAATAAACATGCCGGAACAGCACCGGAAGTCATCAAGATGCTCGCGCATCATTCAGCCATTTCACTTCATACGCTCTCAGCATCTGAAATAGAAACGGCGATTAAACAGGCTATTGCAAACAAGCAAAAACGGATTATCGTGTCCGGTGGTGATGGCACACTGGCCCTAGCCGCAGGTTTAACGATTGGCAGTCAAACAGAACTTGCCATCATTCCCGGCGGTACACTCAATCATTTTGCTAAACGTTTATTGATCCCGACGGACATTCACGCAGCATTGGAGCTCGCGATACAAGGTCAAGCTTTCAGTACCCATGTTGCTTATGTGAATGACTATTTATTTTTGAATACCAGCTCGGTTGGTGCGTATGTGACCTTCGTTCGCACACGTGAATACCTTGAACGAAAAATGCAATATTTGTTGGCCAGCCTTTTGGCTGGTATCAGAAGGTTATATCACTTCAGACATGCCAATATCATTCTTAATCAGCAGAAAATTAAAACGCCGCTTCTATTTGTCGGGGTGGGTGAGCGTGATCTACAAATACCCGCTATGGGACAAATAAAAACAGGGGGACGTGACGGTCTCCACCTGATTGTTGTACGCTGCAATAATAGCTGGTCGGCTATTAAACTGGCGTTTAGTGCGATGTTAATGGGTGTGGATCCACTATCAAAAGCAAAAATGATAGAAACCACCATTCTCGACGAGTTTAACGTCACACTGCACTCACGTAAGAAATGGCTTACTGTAGCAGTGGATGGTGAGTTAATAAAACTGAAACCGCCACTACAATACCGTTTTCAACGTGATAGTTTGAATGTTGTCATACCTGTTTCAGATGAGGCCCTATGAGTAAGAAAACACGTTTTATACATAAGTTAAGCTGGTTTCTTGATGAATCCATCACCTTACCTGGTGGCTTTAAAATTGGTGCGGATGGTTTTTTTGGTCTGATACCCGGATTAGGTGATTTTATTGGTGGCTTATTATCCAGTGTCATTATCTATCAGGCCCATCAAATGGGTGTACCAAGAACCATTCTCATCAAAATGGTGATTAACATGCTTATTGATACCACCATCGGCGCCATACCGGTCATTGGTGATGTGTTTGATTTTATCTGGAAAGCCAACCAGAAGAATGTCGCTCTTCTCCATGAGTATGAGCAACAACCCCAGCAGGTGTATCGCAAAACGTTGCTGGAAAATATCGCTTTTATTGTGATTCTAATCACCATAATTGTCTTAGCGATAAGCTTTGCTGTCTGGATTATCAGCTTAATCTGGACGGCATTATTTCAATCCTACTAAAACAACGATGATTAAAAGGGAGTTATTATGGACTTAATTCGAATTCTGATTGCCATTCTGTTACCACCACTTGGTGTATTTCTACAAGTTGGTTTGGGTGGTGCTTTTTGGCTCAATATCCTTTTAACTATTCTGGGTTATATCCCGGGTATTGTTCACGCAGTCTGGATTATTGCCAAACGTTAGTACTCTGATGATGCTGTTCTAATCAATACAGCCACATTAGATGTTACGATAATGCCGGGACTTCTCCCGGCATTTTTGTGTTTGTCTATACCAGACAATATTGCGATCATATAAAGTGCTAGCTCTTAGCGACATCTCTAAGGTGAAAAATGAATAAAGTATTAATTTCTGTTCTGGGTAGTGATCAACCTGGCATTATGTCTGTGATTGCAGATGTGATAAATCAGCGTAACGGCAATATAGAAAACTTAAGTCAAACACTCTTAAACTCGGTTTTTGGTGCCCTACTGCTGGTCGATGTTCCACACGATGAAAATTGTGATGATCTTCAATCCGCGTTAGAAGCAAACTGCAAACAGATGGGTTTATTTATCCGTGTTCATCCTTGGAATGAACAAGCTTCAGATTGGTATCAAAATAAACCTGAAGTACAACCCTATATCGTCACGGTGATAGGCCCTGATCGACAAGGCATTGTCGCTGAAGTGGCTGGGCAGCTCTTTAAACACGGTGTCAATATCACCAATATGCAAGCCATTTTCAAAGGGGGTAAAAACCCAATGGACAATTTAATGGTCTTTGAAATTGATGTGCCTAAAGCCACCATCATGAATGATTTACGCGATGCACTGGCAGACATATCCCAACGACTCGATCTCGAGGTCAGTGTACAACATCGTAAAATTTTTGATTCTGTCAGCAATATACTTAACTAAATACGCTATATTCCGACTCGTTCATATCAGGACATAAAATGATTAATCCCAAAGATATTATTTCTACCTTGCAAATGGTACGTGAAGAGAACCTGGATTTACGTACTGTGACCGTAGGGATCAGTCTGGCTGATTGTGTCAGTGATGACATTAATACCTTTAAACGCAAAATCTACGACAAAATTACCCGCATTGCAGGCAATCTTGTTAGCACCTGTAATCGCATTGAAAGACGCTACGGCATTGAAGTAGCTAATAAACGTATATCGATTAGCCCTATTGGCGTTGTCGCTGCCCCATTTAATTCTGATCAAATGGTGGAAATCGCACTCACGCTTGATAAAGCTGCCGCAGAATTAGGTATCGACTTTATTGGTGGCTTCACTGCACTGGTGGAAAAAGGCATGACCCATGGTGACAGAGCACTCATTAATGCCATCCCGCAAGCTTTGACTGAAAGTCAACGCGTCTGCTCATCTGTTAATGTGGCGAGTACACGTGCTGGTATTAATATGGATGCCATCAAAGATATGGGCGTCATCATCAAACAAGCGGCAGAAATGACAGCCAAAGATGATGGCTTGGCAGCGGCTAAACTCGTTGTTTTTGCTAATATCCCGCAAGACGTACCTTTTATGGCTGGCGCTTATCTCGGTGTGGGTGAAGCGGATGCTGTAGTCAGTGTCGGTGTTAGCGGTCCAGGCGTGGTTAAAGCGGCTCTGGAACGAGCCCTTGAAGAAGAAGACGGTATGGACTTAAGCCGTGCAGCGGATGTCATCAAACAAACTGCAGCAAGGCTCACACGCGCTGGCGAGCTAGTTGGTCGTGAAGTCGCTCAATTATTGGGATTACCATTTGGTATCGTTGATCTCTCACTCGCCCCTACCCCCAATAAAAATGATAGTGTCGGTGAAATTTTTGAAGCTATTGGGCTTCCAGCAATTGGAGCGCCAGGCAGTACCGCCTTTTTATCTATGCTCAATGATGCCGTTAAAAAAGGTGGCGCATTTGCCAGCTCTCATGTCGGTGGACTGAGCGGCGCCTTTATACCCGTTTGTGAAGATCTGACCATTGCTGATTCCGCCGTAAACGGTACTTTGTCATTGGAAAAACTGGAAGCCATGACCGCTGTCTGTTCGGTTGGCTTAGATATGGTGGCTATCCCTGGAGATACCTCTGCAGAAATGATCTCAGCCATCATTGCCGATGAAATGGCGATTGGTGTGATTAACAAAAAAACCACTGCCGCTCGCCTTATTCCTGCACCAGGGAAAAAAGCAGGTGATCATGTGGTTTATGGTGGCCTGCTAGGTGAAGGCCCAGTCATGGCTGTTAATATGGGTAGCCATGAAAATCGTTTTGTTCGCCTGGGTGGACGAATCCCCTCACCAATACAAAGTTTAGTTAACTAAACTTGAGACATAAAAAAAGGGCTGATAAATCAGCCCTTTTTTATTTCTTCAGAAATAATCGCTTATTTCTTATCAGCTTCACGCTCTTTTGTTTCTTTAATCACTTCGTCAGCAACGTTACGTGGACATGGCATGTAGTGCAAGAACTCCATAGAGAACTGACCAC
>NZ_DBNG01000012.1:15240-16763 GCF_002299105.1 Methylophaga sp. UBA678 | reverse complement strand
TCCATAGAGAACTGACCACGACCAGATGTCATTGTACGAAGTGAACCGATATAACCAAACATTTCACTCAAAGGTACTTCAGCCTTAATACGAACGCCTGTTGCACCTGCATCCTGAGACTTAATCATACCGCGACGACGGTTTAAGTCACCGATAACATCACCCACGTTATCTTCAGGTGTGAACACGTCAACTTTCATGATTGGCTCAAGTAATTGTGGGCCCGCTTTAGGAATTGATTGACGGAAACCACCCATTGCAGCTAATTCAAACGCGATAGCAGATGAGTCAACAGCATGGAATGCACCATCAAATAAATTCACTTTAACGTCAAGTAATGGGAAGCCAGCTAATACACCTTTATCCATCATTTTCTTGAAGCCACCTTCAACTGCTGGCCAGAATTCACGAGGAACAGTACCACCAGTAACCGTTGATTCAAAAGCAAAACCACTACCTGGTTCACCTGGTTCGATGATGTAGTCGATACGACCAAACTGACCAGAACCACCTGATTGTTTCTTGTGAGTGTAGCTGTCTTCAACACGTTGTGTGATAGTTTCACGGTAAGCAACTTGAGGCTCACCAACAATAACATCAACGTTATGAGTACGTTTCAAGATATCTACTTTAATATCTAAGTGTAGCTCACCCATACCTTTCATGATGGTTTCGCCACTATCTTGGTCTGTTTCAACACGGAAAGATGGATCTTCTTTAATCATTTTACCCAGAGCGATACCTAACTTCTCTGCAGCACCTTTATCTTTAGGTGCAATGGCGATAGAAATAACGGGATCTGGGAAAACCATTGGTTCAAGTGTTGCTGGATTTTTCGGATCACATAAAGTGTGACCTGTTTGCGTGTCTTTCATACCAACGATAGCGATGATATCACCCGCATGAGCGTAGTCTAGCTCGTTACGATCGTTCGCATGCATTTCCACCATACGACCAACACGTTCAGTTTTACCGGTAAACGTATTCAGGATCGTGTCACCTTTACGTACTTCACCAGAGTAGATACGAACGAATGTCAGTGCACCAAAGCGGTCATCCATAATTTTGAATGCCAATGCACGTAATGGACCATTAATATCAACAGTCGCTACTTTACCTGTTTCGTTACCTTCTAAATCCACTTCTGGTTGAGGATCAACCTGAGTTGGATCAGGCAGGTAATCAACAACCGCGTCCAGAATTAACTGAAGACCTTTGTTTTTGAATGAGCTACCGCAATATGTAGGGAAGAAGGCTAATTCTAATGTACCTTTACGAATACATTTTTTCAGGTCATCAACTGAAGGTTCTTCACCTTCCAGATATTTTTCCATTAAGTCGTCGTCTTGCTCTACAGCCGTCTCAACGAGTTTTTCACGCCATTCTTCGATCTGATCAGCCATCTCTGCAGGTGGCTCTTCAATGCTGTAGTTTTCAGGATCTTTTTCGTCAGGCCAGTACCATGCTTTACGTGTCAGCAGATCAACCACACCCTTGAACTCGTCTTCGATACCGATTGGCAG
>NZ_DBNG01000012.1:14772-14941 GCF_002299105.1 Methylophaga sp. UBA678 | reverse complement strand
CTCGTCTTCGATACCGATTGGCAGAACCATAACTAGCGGTGTAGCTGCAAGCACGTCTTCAACTTGCTTAACAACACGGTAGAAATCCGCACCCATACGGTCAAGTTTGTTGACGTAAATCAGACGTGATACTTCTGATTCGTTGGCATAACGCCAGTTGGTTTCTGAT
>NZ_DBNG01000012.1:0-14461 GCF_002299105.1 Methylophaga sp. UBA678 | reverse complement strand
GTTTCTGATTGAGGCTCAACACCACCACTACCACAGAAAACACCGATACCACCATCCAGTACTTTTAAAGAACGATATACTTCGATAGTGAAGTCAACGTGTCCTGGTGTATCAATAACGTTTAAACGGTGACCTTTCCATGCACATGTGGTAGCAGCAGACTGAATGGTAATACCACGTTCAGCTTCCTGATCCATGAAGTCCATAGTTGATTCACCTTCGTGAACCTCACCAGTTTTATGAATTTTACCGGTCAGTTTCAGGATACGCTCAGTTGTTGTGGTTTTACCCGCATCAACGTGGGCGAAGATACCTATATTTCTGTACTTGGATAAATCAGAAGCCATAATCCTGTCTCTATTATTTGAATGAACAATTCGTGCATTTACACGGAGTTAAACCCGCCAATTCTAAACTAGAATCTTTGTATATGCACACATTTATAAGTAAAAAAGCGACAAAGTGCTATATGTCGCCATTCGATAAATTTACACGCTGCTAATGTCAGCATGATGTTAAAGCATTTGCGGGATATGCAAGTGCTATTTGAATTTATATTGCATAGGCAACCATTGGTAACGATATACAACCCCCGGCACTGACAACACCAGAAATAAACTCAAGACCGTCACAAAAAATTCCCAGCCTTGTGTATACACCTCACCAGCAAACCGAATTTCAAACGCGATACCGATACCAAGACTAATGAAAAAATACACCGTTAGCTCAAAAAGTCTTATCCAGTTTGATTTATGTTCCAGTGGATAAACAAAAAAAACACGATCACCAATCCACGGTAAGTTAGCCAACACAAGAAACAGCCCTAACATAAGCCAGATAGACATCTTATTCCTCAAGAAAAAACAGTCGAACAAATCGACATTAATAAGCCAGGAAATATCCCCAATACCAGTACCAACAGTGCGTTAATACTCAATACAAACGCCGCTGAACCAGAGTAATTAAATGCGTATGTCTCATCTGTTTTATCGAAATACATCACTTTGATTACCCGTAAATAATAAAAAGCACCAATGACTGACATCACCACGGCAACTAATGCTACGGCCAGCATATCAGCATCAACGACGGCTTTTATCACACCTAATTTGGCATAAAATCCCGCTAATGGTGGGATACCGGCCATTGAAAACATCAAAACCATCATTAACAAGGCTAACCATGGATGCTGTGAACTCAGCCCTTTATAGTCATCAATATTATCCGCCTCGAACCCATAACGACTCATCAGTAAAACCACACCAAACGTCGCTAAGGTCATCAATGCATAAATTAATGTATAAAAAAGTGATGCGGCATACCCTGCTTCAGTCCCAGACAACACACCCATCAATAAAAAACCAACATGAGATATCGTTGAATAAGCCAGCATACGCTTAATATTGGTTTGTGCGATAGCGACAAGATTACCGATTATCATCGATAAAACAGCCATCAACATCAGCATCGGTTGCCAATAGGTTTGTAAGTCTATCAGTCCATCCACTAATAATCGAATCAACAAAGCAAAGGCGGCCACTTTAGGGGCAGCAGCAATGAAAAGAGTCATGGCGGTGGGTGCCCCGTGATACACATCAGGTAGCCACATGTGAAATGGCGCAGCACCAAATTTGAAGCCAATGCCAATAATGACAAAAACCAGAGCAAAGCTCAGAATCGTATCACTGCTCGATGAAGCATAGATGGCCGTTGCCACCTCCTGCAACATCAAGCTACCTGTAATGCCATAAATAATGGACATGCCATACAAAAGCATCCCTGAAGCGATTGCACCCAAAATGAAATATTTCATTGCAGCCTCGGTAGCCATCACAGAGTCTCGATGCATGGCGACCATCGCGTAGAGGCAGAGAGATAGTAACTCCAGTCCTAGATATAAGGTCAGAAAATGATTCGCTGACACCATAATGAACATACCCAGCGTCGCAAATAAAGCGAGAACATAAAACTCGCCCTGAAGTAATTGGCGTACCCGTAAATACTCAACGGAATATAATAAAACGCACATATTAATCAGACAGATAGCTACTTTTAATATGTCGCTGAGAGCATCCTTAACATAGGTATCAGAGAAAGTTGTGCCTGACTCTCCCCATGACAGCATGACTGTCAGCAGGACAAGGAATAAACTGAGTTGGCTGAGACCATAACTCCAGTTAATTTTTTTATTACCGGTAAAAGCCACAAACAACAAGACAACACAGGCCATTGCCAGCATGACCATTTCCGGCAATGCAAACAACATATTTGGCACTTGATAGTTCATTATCCGCTGTCCTTTTTATAGCTTGGATTGAGCCACTTGCGTTAATAAATTCTCAACAGAAGCGTGCATGACATCTAATAAGGGATCAGGCCATAGGCCCAGTAGTAATATAATGACAGCCAAACTGGCTAACAGCATAAATTCACGCGTATTAATATCTTCCAGCTGAGCCACCTGTTGATTCATGACCTCACCAAAAAATACGCGCTTAACCATCCATAAAGTGTAAGCCGCTCCCAGAATCAAGGTCGTTGCCGCCAAAAATGCAAACCAGAAATTTGCCTGAAAAGCGGCTAAAATCACCATAAACTCACCCACAAAACCCGATGTGCCTGGCAAACCAGCATTCGCCATCGCAAAAAACACGGCAAATGCAGTAAATGTCGGCATGGTATTAATCACCCCGCCATAAGCACTGATTTCGCGAGTATGCATACGGTCATACAACACGCCAACGGACAGGAACATGGCCGCTGAAATAAAGCCATGTGAAATCATCTGCACCATCGCGCCTTCGACAGCCAAGACAGCGCCACTCCCGGTGGATGAATTAAAAAATATTCTAAAAACAATAAACAAGCCCAAGGTCACAAACCCCATATGAGCAATACTTGAATAAGCAATGAGCTTTTTTAAATCCGACTGTACGAGAGCAACAAAACCGATATACACCACAGCAATCAAAGACAAACTGATTAATAACCAATCCAAGGCCATGCTGGCATCCGGTGCGATAGGTAAGGCAAAACGAATAAAACCATAACCACCAATTTTTAACGTGATGGCCGCCAAAATAACGGAACCACCCGTTGGTGCTTCCACATGCGCATCAGGTAGCCAGGTATGCACTGGCCACATCGGCACTTTGACCGCGAAGGCGATCAGAAAAGCAAAAAATAGCCACGTTTGTTCTGTCATAGACAACGCGACCGAATGATAATCAAGTAATGAAAAGCTGCCCGCTACATGATGCAGATACAGCAACGCGATTAATAAAAAGACTGAGCCAAAGAAGGTATATAAAAAGAATTTGATTGTGGCATAAACTCGATTCGGCCCCCCCCAGATGCCAATAATCAAAAACAACGGAATCAGCATCGCTTCAAAAAACACATAAAATAAAATGGCATCAAGCGCTGCAAAAACCGCTAGCATCAAGCCTTCCATAATCAAGAAAGCGGCAAGATACTGATTCAAACGGTAGTCGATAACACGCCAACCAGCGATAACGACTAAAATCGTTGATATCGTGGTCAGTATGATCAAGGGCAGAGAAAAACCATCAATACCGAGATGATAATTGATATTGAATGACTCAACCCAGGGATAGAACTCAACGAATTGCATGTTTGCAGAGGCTTTATCAAAGCCTAGATAAAGCCCAAGTGATAAAACAAATGTGAGGCTACTAGCCGCTAAGGCCAACCATTTACTCATATAAGGACGCTCATTCAGGAATAAGCTAATCATCCCTGCCAGAATAGGTAGCCAGATAATGAGACTGAGTAAAGGAAGTTGAGCCAACATGAATGCCTAGTCCGTCCTTGTCACACTACAAAAAAAGTGAGAAGTAGTCCCACCCCGATGATCATTGCAAACGCATAATGATACAAATAGCCAGTCTGTAACTGTCTGGCTAATCGTGAGCACCAAGCTACCGTCTTCGCTGTGCCATTCACCAACGTACCATCTATCAACAAGCGATCACCAATTCGCCATAAAAGCTGTCCCAAATGTCGGGAGCCGCCAGCAATGACTGTTTGATTAAAGTCATCAAAGCCATATTTATTGATGAGAATACGATAAATAAACTGTCCCTTTTCTTGTATCACAGCAGGTAACTCAGGACGACGCAGATACAAAAACCAGGCGATGACTATACCAGCCATGGCAAGCCAGAATGGCAGCGCAGTCAGGCCATGAATGATAAAACTGACAATGCCATGGAAGTCCTTTGCTTGTTCAGCCAGCACATCATGTGCAGAAGACACGTAGATGGCCTCAGCAAAAAACTCACCGTAAACCATACTGCCTATCCAATAACCGGCAATCACAGAAGGAATCGCTAACAGAACCAGTGGTAATGTGACGACCCAAGGTGATTCTTTAGGCTGATGCCCATGGTCAGTGTTAAATCGGGGTGTGCCATGAAACACCATAAAAAACAGTCGGAAACTATACAGAGCCGTGATCAATACTCCCGACAACACGGCAAAGTAGGCAAAGCCATGTCCGGTTAACTCGGAAGCATGCACCGCTTCAATGATGGCATCTTTAGAGAAAAATCCAGCCAGACCAGGAAAGCCAATCAAGGCCAGCGAACCAATCAGACTTGTCCAGTAAGTGATGGGCATATACTTTTTCAGCCCACCCATTTTTCGCATATCCTGCTCATGGTGCATGGCAATAATGACTGAACCCGCCGCTAAAAAGAGTAAAGCTTTGAAAAAGGCATGAGTCAACAAATGAAACACACCTGCCGCATAAGCAGAAACACCAAGCGCTACAGTCATGTAACCCAGCTGCGATAATGTCGAATAAGCAATGACACGCTTGATATCATTTTGAACCAAGCCGAGCAGTCCCATAAACAAGGCTGTAATGGCACCGATAATCAACACAAATGACAATGCTGTTTCAGAAAGCTCGAATAACGGTGACATACGCGCCACCATGAAAATGCCTGCGGTGACCATAGTGGCGGCATGAATCAGGGCTGAAATAGGCGTCGGCCCTTCCATCGAATCAGGCAACCAAACATGTAATGGCACCTGTGCTGATTTGCCCATGGCGCCGATAAACAACAAGATGCAAGTCAGCGTCATGACAGACCAAGCCGTATCTGGAAAAATGCTGATTGTTTGCTCTGCCATTTGTGGTGCTTGTTGAAACACAGCCAGATAATCCAGACTACCCGCATACATCAACACGGCAGCAATGCCCAATAAAAAGCCGAAGTCCCCGACTCTATTCACTAAGAAAGCTTTGAGGTTTGCATAAATCGCCGTCGGCTTTTTGTACCAAAAACCAATCAGTAGGTAAGAGACTAACCCCACCGCTTCCCAGCCAAAGAATAACTGCATGAAGTTATTTGCCATCACCAACATCAACATGGCAAACGTGAATAAAGAAATATAACTGAAGAAACAACAGTAGCCATCATCATCGTGCATGTAGCCAATGGTGTAGATATGCACCATCAATGATACAAAGGTCACCACCGTCATCATCACTGCACTCAGTGCATCAATCATAAAGCCGACTTGAAGCTGTAATGAGCCGGCTTGCAACCACTGATAGACGGTGTCGTTATATGTCATCCCATCGACTATCACCAGTTTTAATACCCAGGTGGACAGGAAAAAAGCCACACCGACTGAAAAGATTGTAATGCGATGCGTCCAGCAACGGCCTAAATGACGACCAAACAAACCTGCTGCAATACTGCCAAATAACGGCGCGATAACAATGGCAAGCAGTAAGCTCTGTGGCATCCCCTACCCCTTTAACCTATCCAGATCAGACACATTAATGGTGCTGAGGTTACGGAATAACACCACCAGAATGGCCAGCCCAATTGCCGCCTCCGCTGCTGCCACTGTCAAGATGAAAAACACAAACACCTGACCAGCGGGGTCGCCGAGAAAGTGTGAGAAAGCAATAAAGTTAAGGTTGACCGCTAGCAGCATTAACTCAATACACATCAATAAAATGATGATATTTTTACGGTTCAGAAAGATACCCGCTAAAGACAAGCTGAACAATATGGCAGCGAGAATAAGATAGTCAGATAAAACAATCATGGTTCAGAGCCACCTCCATCTTGTTTTTTGCTGCGTAGATCAACCATTCTCACCCGGTCTGTCGATTTAACGGCCACCTGTTTGGCTGGGTCCTGCAATTTACGATGGTGCTCACGTAATGTCAGCGTGATAGCGGCAACAATGGCGACGGTCAGGATCACAGAAGCAATCTCAAACGGATACACATAAACGGTATACAACAAACGACCCAGCATTTTTGTATTACTGCCGTCAGTCGCTGCTGCGTCACTAATATCAAATTGAGGCGCATTCAGCACGGCAATCATTTCCACCACAATCACAGCAGCCACAATAATCCCTAATGGTAAATACCGTGTAAAACCTTCTTTCAGCGGGGCCAGATCAATATCCAGCATCATCACCACAAATAAAAACAGTACTAATACCGCGCCCACGTAGACCAGCACCAAACTGATAGCAAGAAATTCTGCCTCCAACATTAACCAGATACCGGCACTGGTGAAAAAAGCTAAAACCAAGAATAAAGCGGCACGCACGGGGTTACGCACAGTGATAACCATGGTGGCGGCAAACACTAAAATGGCTGCAAAGAAGTAAAAAATAATTTTTTCCACTAATTTGTCATCCTAACGATAAGGTTCATCAGCAGCACGATCCGCAGCAATCTCTGGCTCATATTTATCCCCGATTGCCAGTAATTTATCTTTTGTAATGATTTGTTCACCTCGGTTTTCAAAATGAAACTCAAAATGTCGTGTTTCAACAATCGAGTCGACCGGACAAGACTCCTCACAAAAGCCACAATAAATACACTTAAATAAGTCGATATCGTAGCGTGTAGTACGGCGACTACCATCATCTCTGGGTTCAGTTTCGATAGTAATGGCAAGTGCAGGACAAACCGCTTCACATAACTTACAACCAATACAGCGCTCTTCCCCATTGGGATAGCGCCTTAAGGCATGCAGTCCTCGGAATCTTGGTGACTGTGGTGTTTTTTCCTCGGGATATTGCACCGTGACTTTGCCGGCAAACAAATAACGCCCAGTTAGACGAAGTCCCTGAATCAGCTCCCACAACAAAAAGCTTTTAAAAAAATGACGGAGACCTGACATCATCCCCCTCCCGCAGTGATGACTGGACTTTCTGTAAACCATGGCCCGATATCAAACACCTGGGCCGTCGACACAATAACTAACCAAACCAAGGTGACAGGAATAAATACTTTCCAGCCTAACCGCATAATCTGATCGTAACGATACCGAGGAAATGTCGCTCGGAACCACAAGTACATAAACAAAAAGATAGCTGTTTTCCCAAGCAGCCAGACTAATCCAGGCACCCAGGAAAACGCACTTTCCAACACAGGAATCCCATCAAAGGGTGACAACCAGCCACCCATAAACAGGGTCGCGGCCAGCATAGAGATCAAAATCATATCGGCGTATTCGGCCAGGAAAAAAATGGCAAACGCCATACCGGAATATTCCACATGGAAACCAGCGACAATTTCTGATTCGCCTTCTGCAATATCAAACGGCGCCCGATTTGTTTCCGCTACCCCGGAAATAAAATAGACAATAAATAAAGGAAACAGTGGTATGAAGTACCAGTGCCAGAAACCTCCTTGTTGAGCCAGTACAATTTCGCCAAGGTTCAAGCTACCGGCCGCAATCAGCACACCGACCAAAGCAAACCCCATCGCAATCTCGTATGAGACCACTTGTGCAGCACTACGCAATGCACCTAAAAAAGCATAACGGGAATTAGACGCCCAACCAGCCACCACTACCCCATACACACTCATGGAAGTAATCGCCAGGATATATAACAGTCCGGCATCAATATCTGCCAACACCATGCCATCATCAAAAGGCATCACCGCCCAGGCAGCCAATGCTGGCCCTATTGCCAAAACAGGTGCAACCAGAAACAAATATAAATTGGATTTTGCCGGGAAGATGACTTCTTTCATCAGCAATTTCAGGCCATCAGCTATCGGTTGCAGTAATCCCCAAGGACCGACTCGGTTAGGACCAATACGCGTTTGTATATAACCAATGACTTTACGTTCAGCGTAAGTCAAATAGGCGACTGATAGCATTAAAGGCACAATAATGAGTAAAATTTTAAATAGATTCGGCAAAATATCCTGTAAAAACATATCGATCATATGGCTGCCTCACTTTGAGAAACAGCGACCTGTCCAAACAGGCTGGCTAGACGGCTAGCGGCTTCCGTCGTTGCTGCAACATAAACACAACCATCTGCAATACTGTCATCAATCTCTAAGGGCAGTCGAATCACACTATCTTGTTGTGTCAGCGTCAATGGCGTTTGATGATTTAAACCGTGTTTTTCGGCTTCTTTTCTGTTGATGCGTGCAAACTGTATACGTTGCGTTTCTGGTGTTTTTTGTAGCGCTTCACTATGACGTAATAATGCATCAGTCCGGTACATCGGCACCTCAGAAATCATCATCAAGTCTGATTCCAGGTTAAGCGAATCGGGGATGTATGGCGGAGCCGGGTCAGTATTTCTCTCCGCTTGTTTCTGACGAACCTCATCCACCACGTCCTGTGACGAGATATAGTCAAACCCTTCTAGTTGGCTGACATTACCCAATACCCGCAGAATCTTCCAACCAGGGCGACTATCGCCTCTGGGCGCGACCGCACCAGCAAACTGCTGCCATTGTTTATCCAGGCCGATAAACGTGCCAGAAGTTTCAGTAAAACAGGCCATGGGTAAAATCACATCGGCCGTTTGTCTCAGAAACTCACTATCGTAACTATGTAGTGCCACAACAAAACTGGCGCGCTTTAGTGCTTGTTTGGCAATGGCTGGGACAGCAGTATCATGCAATGCGTCTAACCCCATCAGCACGTAAGCTCGGAGACTCTGTTGCCACATTTGCAGACTGTTTTTCGCTTCCTTACCAGGTAAGGTGTTGGCAAAGACATGAGCTTGGCTATTCGCAGATGGCATCACCATACAGCGACTGCCCGACAATTCAGCAATTTTCTGGACTAAAGCACGTATTTTTGCAGCATCGGGGTGATGATTAGCTAAGTCTCCCACAATCAAGGTGGCGGTCGCTGCGTTCGATAACTGCATAGCCACATTTTGTTCAAACGCAGTGGGCGTACGTTCCGGATATAGAGCATGCCATGCATCATCATCATTGGTCATTGACGATAATACTTTGGCAATGCCCGCTAAGGTGGAGAGCATGGCCTTGATATCCACTGCCATTTCAAACTCAACCGGCATCAGCAAGTCTGTCAGAAAGAAATTGATATTACTTACCACGGCACCATTTATCGCCGCTTGTCTTATACGATGAGCAAGAATAGGTTGCTCAGCCCGAATATGACTGCCGATAAGCACAATCGCATCACTGTCCTGTACATCTGCCAACGTCCAGCTCTCTATTGCGTACTGCTCGAGAGAGTCAGAAAAATCTTGCTGACGCAGGCGATGGTCAATATTCTCAACACCTAAACCGCGTAACCATTTCTGGAACAGAAAGGCTTCTTCCAGCGTCGCTGTCGGTGAAATCATGCCGCCCATTTCTTCGGCGCCATGTTTATTGATAATGGTTTGTAAACCTTTTACCGCTGTTTCCAATGCGGTTTGCCAGTCAACGACCTGCCAGTCACCCTCTACTTTAATCATGGGCTCAGAAAGTCGTTTAGGATGGGCCAAGCCTTGATAGGAGAACCTGTCTCTATCCGATAACCAGGCCTCATTGATAGACTCGTTATCTCTCGGTACCACACGCATCACATCATTTTGTCTGACATGCAGTTCAATATTAGAACCGATGGCATCATGAGGTGCGATGGAAGGATGGGCTTTCATTTCCCAGGCACGCGCTTTGTAACGGAAAGGTTTAGACGTTAACGCCCCAACAGGGCAGAGATCGATAATATTACCCGACAACTCAGAAACCAAGCTGTGCTCAACATAGGTACCAATTTCCATATGTTCGCCACGCCCAGTTGCACCGAGTTCTTTGACGCCAGCGATTTCCACACCAAAACGAACACAGCGTGTGCAATGAATACAACGCGTCATGTCCGTGCGAATCAAAGGCCCAATATCTTTGTCTTTGACGACACGCTTACCTTCTGTAAACCGACTGACACCTTCGCCATATCCCATCGACAGATCCTGCAACTCACATTCACCGCCCTGATCACAAATCGGACAATCCAGTGGATGATTAATCAATAAAAATTCCATCACACTGCGTTGAGCATTAATCGCGACTTTAGAATGAGTGAATACTTTCATGCCTTCAGTCACAGGCGTCGCACAGGCTGGCAGCGCTTTACGGGACTTATCAACCTCAACAAGACACATCCGACAATTGGCTGCTATCGACAGTTTTTTGTGGTAACAAAAACGTGGAATATCAATACCTGCCTCATCAGCAGCCTGAATAATCATTTTTGTTGAGTCCACTTTCAGTGGAATACCGTCGATTTCGATATTAACCATATCTACTCAGCCTTCACGCTGTGTTATCCATACACCGACCATGATCGATGTGGTATTGAAATTCTTCACGAAAATGTTTGATAAAACTGACGACAGGGGCCGCCGCCGCATCACCCAGAGCACAAATGGTATTGCCATTAATATTTTCAGCCACATCCACCAGCCGGTCTAAATCTTCTTGCTTGCCCTGCCCCTCTTCAATGCGCTTCACAACCCGATAGAGCCATCCAGTGCCTTCACGACAAGGTGTGCACTGACCGCATGATTCTTCATAATAAAAATAGGCAATACGTTGCAGTGCTTTTACCATACAAGTTGAATCATCCATGACTATGACTGACCCGGCTCCCAGCATGGAACGTCCTTTGGCAATCCCGTCATAACTCATATCGAGTCCCATCATAATCTCAGCTGGTACCACCGGCGTGGATGAGCCACCAGGAATTACGGCTTTTAACTGATGACCGTGCCGAACACCACCAGCCAACTCCAGTAGCTCAGCAAACGGCGTACCTAACGGCACTTCATAGTTACCGGGTTTATTAACATGCCCCGTCATACAAAAAATCTTACTGCCGCCATTATTTGGCGTGCCTAATTCATGAAACCAGTCCGCACCATGCTGCAATATCACCGGAATCGAGGCTAAACTTTCTGTATTATTAATCGTTGTCGGCCTGCCATATAAACCATAGCCAGCTGGAAATGGTGGTTTATAACGTGGCTGCCCTTTTTTCCCCTCCAAGGATTCGAGTAAGGCAGTTTCTTCACCACATATGTAAGCACCCGCGCCAATATGAGTATGAAGCTGAAAGTGAAAGCCACTGCCGAGAATATCCTTACCTAAATAGCCGGCTTCTCTGGCTTCTTCCAGCGCTGCCTCAAAGCGTTCTATAGGTTCAAAAAACTCACCGCGGATGTAGTTATATCCAGTCTGGGCTCCAATCGTATAACCGGCGATAATCATGCCTTCTATCAATTGATGCGGGTTAAACCTGAGAATATCGCGATCTTTACACGTCCCCGGCTCGCCTTCATCCGAATTACAGACAATATATTTATCACCGGGCAAACGTCTGGGCATAAAGCTCCATTTCAGTCCGGTAGGGAAACCAGCGCCACCGCGACCACGTAATGCCGAGTTTTTGATCTGCTCAATAATAGACTCAGGTTTGAGTTTATTGCTCAAGATATCTTCAAGTACCTGATAGCCACCGACCTGTCGGTAGGCATCCAGTGTCCAGGATGGTGAAAGGTGGTTGGTACGAAAACACACTTGATCCAGCTTCATGATTGGACCCCATCAATCAAGGCATCAATCTTTTCTTTGGTCAGGTACTCGTGGTATTGCTTATCCATCAGCAACATAGGTGCACCAACACAAGCGCCAAGACATTCCACTTCTTTTAGCGTAAACAAACCGTCTTTCGTTGTTTCACCTGGCTTAATCGCTAACCGTTGCTGAAGATGTTCGAGTATTTCCTCAGAGCCACACAACATGCACGAGATATTGGTGCACAGACTGATCTTGTGCTTACCGACGGGTTCCAGCTCAAACATGCTGTAAAAAGTCGCCACCTCATAAACACTGATATTCGACATGGATAAATATTCTGCCAAGGCATCCATAATGGCTCTGGAAAGCCAGCCACCATTAGCCTCCTGCAGGATATGTAAGCATGGAATGACGGCAGATTGAGCACGACCTATCGGATATTTAGCTATCCATTTATCCAGCGCTGCACGCAGTTGCTCAGTGAATAAAGTCTGTTTAGGTCCGGTCAATACCATCTCTGTCATCGGTCAATCTCACCAAACACAATATCCATCGTACCGATAATGGCAACGACATCTGCCAGCATATGGCCTTTTGCCATTTCATCCATCGCTGCCAGATGTGGAAACCCCGGCGCTCTGATTTTCACGCGATAAGGCTTATTAGCCCCATCCGAAATCATATAAATACCAAACTCGCCTTTGGGATGTTCAATCGCACTGTAAACTTCACCTTCCGGCACACAATAACCTTCGGTAAATAGTTTGAAGTGATGAATTAAGGCTTCCATATCATTTTTCATGGTGCTGCGTTTAGGCGGGGCGACTTTGGTGTCATCAACAATCACTGGCCCTGGATTCGCTCTGAGCCAATTAACGCATTGCTTAATAATACGATTAGATTCACGCATCTCAGCGACACGGACTAAATAGCGATCGTAACAGTCACCTTCCTTACCTATCGGAATATCAAAGTCCAATTGGTCGTAGACTTCATAAGGCTGTTTACGGCGTAAATCCCACTCAATCCCCGAGCCTCTTAACATCGGCCCTGAAAAACCGAGTTGAAGTGCTCGCTCAGGACTGACCACACCAATGCCTACAGTGCGTTGTTTCCAGATACGATTATCAGTTAATAATGTCTCATACTCATCGACACAGTGCGGAAAACGTTGGGTAAAGTCTTCAATAAAATCGAGCAGACTGCCTTCTCGGTTTTGATTCTTTTTCTTTATTTCTTTGTCGTTGTGCCATTTGGAAGCCTGATATTGAGGCATTTTGTCGGGCAAATCGCGATATACGCCGCCAGGTCGATAATAGGTAGCATGCATTCTTGCGCCCGATACCGCCTCGTAACAATCCATTAAGTCTTCACGCTCACGGAAGCAGTAAAGAAAGACCGTCATCGCACCAATATCCAGACCATGCGCCCCCAACCACATCAGATGGTTTAATACCCGGGTAATCTCATCAAACATGACCCGAATGTATTGGGCTCTTATGGGTACATCAATGCCAATCAGTTTTTCGATGGCCATCACATAGGCATGTTCGTTACACATCATCGACACATAATCGAGACGGTCCATATACCCAATGCTCTGATTGAATGGTTTCGATTCCGCCAGTTTTTCTGTACCCCGATGCAGCAGCCCAATATGCGGGTCGGCTCTGACTATCACCTCTCCATCCATTTCCAGAATAAGACGAAGGACACCATGGGCAGCCGGATGTTGAGGACCAAAGTTGAGTGTGAAATTTTTTATCTCAGCCATTATTTCTCATCCTTGAGATAACGGTTATCATCACGAATCACCCTGGGTACTAAGGTTCTGGGTTCGATACTGACCGGTTCATATACGACACGTTTTTTGTCTTCATCGTAACGCATCTCAACATTACCAATAAGCGGGAAATCTTTACGAAACGGATGACCGACAAAACCATAGTCTGTCAAAATGCGTCGTAAGTCAGGATGTCCATCAAAGAGAATGCCGAACATATCAAAGGCTTCACGCTCATACCAATCAGCACCAGTCCATACCTTTGTCACGCTGTCTATAATGGGTTGCTCGGCTGCCAATCTGACTTTTAATCGTAAGCGTTGATTATGTGTAATGGATTGCAACTGATAGACCACGGCAAAACGATACCCGTCTGTCACGGGTTCTGCATGTCCCAAGCCATCTACAGCCCGGCTAAAACCAAACTCTGTCGACTGTTTGGTTTCCCAACTACTCCCGCCATACTCTGAGTAATCTACACCGGCCAAGTCCATCAACTGTTCAAATTGATAGTCATCTCGTAAGGTCGTACAAACCTCAATAATGTGTTCAGCCGCCACATGCAAAGTAATTTCATCTCGAACCAGCTCACAATCCAGTAACGCATCTGAAAAATTCTGTTCTAGTTTGGCTTTTAAGGTTTGCATCATAAAAACAGGTCGCTATCAGGTTTGTCTGGCTATGGTGTTAGTACGATGAATTTTTTTCTGCAGCTGTAATATGCCATACAGTAAAGCTTCAGCAGTTGGTGGACAGCCTGGCACATAGATATCGACGGGGACAATCCGATCGCAGCCACGAACAACGGAATAAGAATAATGATA
>NZ_DBNG01000019.1:5962-53436 GCF_002299105.1 Methylophaga sp. UBA678 | reverse complement strand
ACCAGGACGTTGAACCGGGTTCCAGGTTGATGGGTTACCGCTACCATAGTAAAACAGGTTTAAATCAGGATCGTATGAATACCAACCCCAAGTCGTACCACCACCAATTTTCCATTGGTCACCTTGCCAGGTTTTCAAAGATGAATCTTTGCCCACGGGTTTCAGCATAGAAGTGGTTTTTTCTGGGTCAACTAACATTTCATCATCAGGACCGGTGCTATACGCTTTGTATTTCACGTTACCATCAAAGTCATACGCTTGAACGTAACCACGTACACCAAACTCACCACCTGAGATACCGACGATAACTTTATCTTTAAATACGTGGGCCGCTGCTGTGCTGGTCGCACCGCGTTTGGCATCATCACGTTTGTCAGACCAAACCACTTTGCCATCTTCAGCGTTTAAAGCAACAAGTGTTGTATCTGCTTGGTTCAGGAAGATTTTACCGTCTGCATAGCTTAAACCACGGTTAACTGTGTCACAGCACATGACTGGCACTGTTTCATCGTAGTTTTGTTTTGGCTCAAATTTCCATTTCATTGCACCATCGTTATTTAAATCCAACGCGTAAACAATGTTTGGGAATGGAGTATGAACATACATGGTATCGCCGATAACCAGAGAGTTACCTTCATGACCACGTAAAACACCTGTTGAGAAAGACCATGCCATTGTCACATCTTTGACATTGTCTTTATTGATTTCTGTTAATTCAGAGTAACGTTGGTTGTTGTAGTTACCTGCTGGCATTACCCAGTTATTTGGATCTTTTTGCATTTCTAGCAACTCATCAGCAGCAGCCAAGCCTGGCACTGCCAATGTCATCATTGCTAATGACAAAGTTTTCAGCTTCATTTTTAATCCCTAGTTTTTGATTACAGAACATGTCGAGAGGAATAACAACGACATGGTTCCCACACTTTATGCTCGTTATGCCCAAGAATCATTACCAAATATTCCCGATTTTCACGGGAACAAAATAACAGGCACCAAGGAATTAAAACCTAAACACATGAAATAACTATTATTTAAGCAATTCTCATTGCTCGGTAATTACCCCATATTTCATTGCCAATCTCACCAATTCAACCGGAGAATGAATATCTAGCTTCTGTTTTAAGCTGGTTTGATAGTTAGCCACCGTTTTCTGACCAATATTCAGACGACCGGCAATTTCTTCGACTAATTTACCTTCAGCTAATAGTCGAAAGACCTCAAACTCTCGGGAAGTTAGCCTCTGAGTGGGATTATCATCTCCGGTTAAACTCTGTAATGCCACCTTTTGGGCCATATCAGCACTTAAAAAGCTTTTTCCAGATGCTACCTCTTTTACGGCTTTGACCAGATCTTCAGCATTACCGGATTTTGCCACGTACCCCATAGCACCAGCTGTTAACGACTGAATGGCATAGGTCGCATTTTCATGCATCGAAAACATAATGACTCGTGCATCTGGCCAACGATGAAGAATTCGACGTAATGCTTCCAGCCCCCCCATACCCGGCATCGACATATCCATAACAAGAACATCGGGCTTATTATCCGGATAAGTTTGATACGCTTGCTCTCCACTTTCCGCTTCCGCAATCACTTTGATTTCAGCATTTTGTTCGAGTAAACGACATAAACCTGATCTGACGACGGCATGATCATCAGTCAGCATAACTTTAATTAACTGGCTCACGCATTATCTCCTTGTTTAGGAACCGTCACATCTATCGTGACGCCTTGATTTAAATTAGATGAAATTTCAAAAGTGCCACCCACGCTGTCTAATCGCTCTTTCATACCTGCGAGACCAAAACGTTGAGTATGTTGTTTGGGGTCAAAGCCTTTACCGTTATCGCTGACGGTCAAATGTATCATTTGTTTTTCTTCTTTTAAGACAATCCAAGCTTGATTGGCTTTGGAGTGACGACTGATATTAGTCAGACATTCCTGTATGACACGATAAAGTGTTAGTTGGGCATTTTCTTCCAGGCATGAAAACTCACCATCAAAATGATATTCCATTTCAATATTGGGGTGTCTTTCACGCCAGCTATCGACCAGTTCTTGCATAGCCGCTATAAACCCTAGCTCATCCAAGCCGCCTGGCCTGAGTCGTTGAAGCATGGTACGGAGGATGTCCATCATCAACCCCACCACTTCATCTATAGCTGAAGCACTCTTTTTAGCTGCTTCCAGCTCATTGGTTGACTTGATCACTGAAGCATCGACATGAATCGCGGTCAGATGCTGACCAATTTCATCATGTAATTCATGAGCGAGACTTTTCCGCTCTGCTTCCTGCAAACGGATGATTTGCTGAGTTAGACGGTGATTATTACGAATGCTGCTTTGTAGAGTAGATGCCATCATATTAAATTTGTGACTAATACTGGCCATCTCTGGTAATTCAAAAATAGGCAAGCGGCTGTCCAGATTGCCAGTTTCAATATCTGTTAGAGCAGCGATAATCTGATCAATGGGCTTCAACGCACGAGCCACCACCATATAAACCAGAATATTCACAAAAACAAAAAACAGCGAAATCATGGTCAACAAGGTTTTTGTTTCCCCCCATGCCTCAGCGATTTCGTTGTCCGGTTTTGGCTTGATAACCAGTTCGCCAATTTTCTTTGTATTGACGTAAACAGGCAGTCTTTCAGGTTTCAAATCATCAAGCGCGGAATACATCTCCTGACCAAACCAGTCTGGATAAGGCTGATGCTCATTGCTGTTTTCATCTTCATTACTTTCAATAAGCTGATTCGTTGGCCCGTAGAACTCTATTCTCAGATGCCGAACTCCGGCTAATTTACTGAGCATAAAAGGTGACTGGGACTCATCAGAAAGTACTTTATCCCTGAATCTGAAATGGCTTAACTCGGCATCGAGCATATGTAATGCAAAGTCCATAGTAGATGCAACTTCAGCTCTTACATCTTCACGAGCATTGTGGATTGCCTTCACGGCGCCAATCACTAATATAATTAATAGAACAGCTGTGACGATTAAATTGAGTCTGTATCTGAGATTCATGCACCAAGACTATGTGAAAAAAACAACCATTCTAGTATTGCCGAGATGTCTTGGAGATAGGAGAAATTCCCTTTTACAAAAGTAAGGGACAAAAAAAAGCCCCGTTGCCGGGGCTTTTTTATATTCTCTGTATGAGAAAGGTGTTTAGCGGTTACAAATGTACATTGTTACTTCGAAACCGAAACGCATGTCTGAATATTCTGGTTTAGTCCACATAGTAAATACCTCTTCATTCACTCAGCCACTATTGGTTGAGTTCCATGGTGATAAGTTTACGCAGACAAATGAATAATTCGCAGAGAGATTTACTCGTTAACACTCAGGATTTTTCTGAATAACAGCTTTGTGCAAAATAAACGCTTAAGCATCGACCAAACCACAGCGAATCGCTAATCTGGCAAGCTCAGCCGAGTTAGATACATTCAATTTTTGTTTAATATTCGTATGATGTGTTCCTACGGTTTTAGGGCTTAAGTTTAAGATGTCCGCAATGTCGTTTACGGTTTTCCCCTCAGCCAGTAGTCGAAACACTTCAAACTCCCGCTGGCTTAAGACATCCACCGGATTTTCTGACCCGGTTAACTTCTGCATGGCAAGCTGCTGAGCAATTTCAGGGGCGATACAGGTTTTTCCTTGAGCAACCATGTCTACAGCTCTCAACATTTCTTCGGGTGCGCTGCGTTTAGGTATAAATCCTAAAGCACCTGCTTGCATGGCTCTGGTAGTAAACACGCTATCTTCATGCACGCTAAGCACAAGTATTTTTGCAGAGGACTCTCTTGCAATAATTCTTTCAATAGCCCCCACACCACCGATGCCTGGCATAGAAATATCCATGACCACCACATCCGGATGATACTTGCTAAAATCTTGAACGGCTTGTTCCCCACTTCCTGCTTCAGCGATAACAGTAAATTTATCACCATCTTCTAAAAGACGGCGGAAACCCGCTCTGACCAATTCGTGATCATCAACCAACAATATTGTTTTTTTATCCAGACTCATAATAATCTGTCCGTTCTAAGAGGAATAATCACGCTGATCTTGACGCCATGACCTGGCTCACTGATAAGTTGAAACTCACCACCAAGACTCTGCGCACGTTCACGCATACCTAACAATCCAAAATCGACATCAGAATGCAAGTCTTTGACGACCATACCCTTGCCATCATCTCTAATCTCAATAATAAGATTGTCTAATTCGCTATCACTGCTTTTCTGTGTTTTAACCAGCACATGAATCTTAGTGGCGTCCGCATGTCTGACCGCATTAGTTATAGCTTCCTGCACCACACGGAATACCGTCATATTCATCATTTCATTCAAATTATCCAGACGCCCAGAAACTTGAATATCAAAGTGAATGCCAGGTTCTCGCTCTTGCCAGCTGGTGATGGCCTGCTGCAACGTCGGCACCAACCCTAAGTCATCAAGAGGACTCGGCCTCAAGCGCGTAATCATATTATGCACCACATCATAAATATGACTCGCTGTATCAATAATGGCTTGAGCACTGTTAAATACACGTGGCTCAGTCTGCTCAGTACGGTTTCTGATTAATACGGCATCGGTCTTAATCGCCGTCAGACACTGCCCTAACTCGTCATGAAGTTCTCTGGCCAAGTGGCGTCGCTCCGCTTCCTGAACTTCATCCATATGCTGTGTCAGTAAACGCGTTTCTCTGAGTTGCGTTCTGGCGGCTTCGGCTTGTTTTAGTTCGGTAATATCACGCAACGTACAAATAAGACCAATCACCTGCTGTTCTTTATCAAACAAAGGCACCGTTGACATCAGTAGTGATACTTTCTCACCATCCGGTCTCAACAGTGTTGTTTCCATATTTTCAGTGGTTTCACAGTTTTCTAGAATGGTAGCTATTTGCTGATGTGACTGTTCGAAACCCAAGTTGGCAAGTGCCTCACCTTTCAGTACTGGGGTTTGCTTTGCGAATAAACGTTCAGCTGTGGAATTACAAAAGGTGATATTGCCTGCGTGATCTAAAGACAAAATAGCATCACCAGATTGTCTTACCAGCATCGCTAAGCGTTGATTTTCAGCCATACTTAATTCAAGCGCTTGTCCCATCCGGTTGAATGTCTGACTGATCTGATTCATCTCTCCCAAGCTAAAATCAGGTAAACGTAGATGCAGATCACCTTTTTCAAACGCCGATAGTACCTGTAATAATCTCTGCAATGGTCGTAGAAACCAGTCTACCCCCCAATAGAGAAAAATACTGACAAACACAAAAACGACTAATCCAAGAGCCAGGATGCCTCGAATATCCATCCAACGGTCACTGATTTCCTGCATTGGCGCTGCATAAATGACCATATGCCCAGTGCCAAAACGTTTCGACAATGGTGTAATTTCAGGAAACAGTACTTTCACAAACCATTCTGGTGGTTCAACTTTAAGCGTTTCATCAGGCTCACCTTCAAATAACAAGCCCTGTGTGTCGAACATCAGAATATGTAAACTTCTGATTTGGCTTAACGCTTTGACCATTTCATGAATTTGTTCGTTAATACCATGTTCACGATTGAGGGGCTTATCTGCCAAAGTCAAGGTGATCAATCGTGCTGCAGCATTCATTGTATCTTCGACTTCAACTTGCACTGATTGGCGTGCATTGGATATCAATACACCTGTACTTGCCAGTAATGAAAGCAATAATAATGCGGTAAAAAACAGATTAACTTTTAATTTAAGACTCATCGTAACTCAGTTTCAGTTACGCCTTTGGCGCCAAGGTTATCCACCCAACGAATCATGATCTTGTCACCCACGGCTCCGCCAGCTAACTGAAAAGAAAAATACGGGTTACGTGCAGTAGCGGTTCCACATTTTAAAGCCATGACTTCATTTCCATTTCGCCAACAGCGAATATCTTGAATAAACTCCGCGGGAATCAGTTCACCGTTTTCATCTTTAGCTCTTCCCGTATGCATTGGGTGAGCAAGCAATAAACGAACAGTGGTATCACCATCTTTCAACTTCGCACGAATTCGATCTCTAGCAGTAATGGCCATTAAGCACAACCTCCAATATCCACTGAAATATCACGTGAGGTTTTATATAACTTACCATCCGCTCTGATAACTGCGATTATTTTTGAATCTTCAGCGACTTTAATCATGCTCTTGAATGGCAGTTTCACATCGGCCGTCAATTCAATACTCATAGCCAGTGGATTAGGATTTTTATCAACTAAAATAGCTATGCGTTCAATATCTTCCAGCGAAGAATGCACTTCAAAAGGTACCGAAGCACCATTCACAGCATAACTTGGAGGCGAGCCGACTTTAAAGCTGACTTTCTCTGCAGGAATATCTTGGGCCTGACCTAGCAATGCTAATAACGCATCCTCAACCGTGTCTGCCGTAAAAGCATCCGCAGGCCAATGTGCTAAAACACGCTTGGGAGCTAATAAACCTGAACTCGCCACCAATGCCAATGTCGAGGCTGAGATAGCACTCTTCAAAAAATCTCGTCGGCTTTTGTCTGAATTCTCCATCACGTTTAATTTTCCATTTCGCTCATGGCATTCTCAACTTCTCTCAACCTTGAAGCAATTTTTGATAGTTGATACTCATTTCTGCCAGCTGCCTCTGCAGCTAGATGCAGCTGGTCTGCAGCCGCTTTGAGTAAACCAGACTCATAATAGTACTCTGCAAGCCAGGCATGTGACTCACTTTTTTGCCCCATGTCCCCTTTCGCTTGCGCCATCAGTCTGTATATCTGGCGCCCGCCCTCACCTAGCTCTATTTGTGTTTGTAATAACTTCGCCGCTTCTGCAGGCCTAGCCGTTCTTAACAGGGCATGGACCTGATTCAAAGTCAGCGCACGATCATCAGGGTACAATCGCTGATTATCTTCGTAAATATCGAGTGCTGCTTTTACTCTGCCCACAGATAATTCGATATCCGCTAAAGCGAGTTGATAGGCTAAGCGATCAGGTTCTTTGTCAATTAATGGCATCAAACGCTGGCGAGCCGCTGTGTACTGTGCATTTTTAATCAAAGCCAGCACGTAACCATAATTCACAGGGTCTTTATTGACCAGCTCATCTCTGGTCAATTGGTGTTGATAATACTTGATCAATTCCCCACTATCTTGAGCCGTCATCACTCGCAGCTTTTCTTTAATCAGGTAAAACTGCTCATGATCAGACAACCGTGGCTTTACACTTAATTGAGAAGCTCGCCCTCTGGCATCGGCTATACGCGAAGTCGTGACAGGGTGAGTTCGTAAAAACTCAGGAACCGCATCGCCCCCATAAAACCGACTGGCTTGCTGTAACTTCTCGAAAAAGCTTGGCATCGCTTCAGGATTGAAGCCTGATCGAACCAATGTCTGCATACCTATATTGTCCGCTTCCGCTTCATTCGCTCTGGTATAGTCAATCTGGCTCTGAATACTTCCGGCCTGAACTGCCATGATAGCGGCCGAACCGGCTTTGGGATCAGCAGCCCCCAACAGCGCAGCAGCAATCATGGCGGCTGTGCGGGGTATGGTCATACGTTTCGAATTTTCAAAACTTCTTAAGATGTGACGCTGGGTGATGTGGGCAATCTCATGCGACATAACAGAAGCCAGCTCATCTTCATTGGCGGCTGTGAGAATCAATCCGGAGTTAACCCCCACGTAGCCACCTGGAGTGGCAAAGGCATTGACCGTACCATCGGGCACGACAAAAAAGGTGTAGTTCAAATTAGGTTCGTTACTATTCGAGGCCAAGCGGTAACCTAAAGACTGGATGTAGCTATTCACTTCAGGATCTTCGACCAAGTCCGTGCTTTGTTGTAAGCGCCAGAAAAAAGCCTGACCAATCTCCTGTTCTTCTCGGGGAGAGATTAATTCACCCGCGCTATCCCCCATCTCTGGTAGGGCAATATCCAGCGCCCAGCTTGTGCTTAGATGGCTAAAAAAAAGTAAACTTACGATGTAATATAGTGTTCTCATAAGCCAAATAGACTCATCATGTGGGCACACGGTTCCAGCAAGACAGTGAATACAAATCCGTTTATCATTGCGTCATTTTTAAGAATAGATTGGACAACTAGTATGTCAGAATTTCACAAAGAAATTGATACATCCGGCCTTAATTGCCCTCTTCCAGTATTAAAAGCCCGAAAAGCATTGGCGGACATGACATCCGGCCAGAAACTGTTATTAATTGCTACCGATAAAGGCGCCAATAAAGATATTCCAGCATTTTGTAAAATGACGGGTAATCAGTTGATAGACACATCTGAAGTCGATGATAAATATCATTTTGTACTTGAGAAGGCTTAATTCCAGCTCATGCGATCACGCCACCAGATATCTACCCGCATCAATATCGCGCATTTGCTCTAAGATGATCCATCAAAGTACCGGCAAAGATAGTGCAGAACTACATCTACATCTACATAAAATTCAGAAAAAACAATAACTAACCTTCTTTTTTCTTCAATCTCGAAAGATGGCACCTTATCTGCTTGTTTTTAAAATGATTTTTCATTTTTAAAAAATACGGAGCAGTTATTAATGAACAAAGTCAGTCCTTTCAAACATACTGGTTTCATTGCCAGTTCTATTTTTGCCACGCTACTAGGTAGCCCTGCATTTGCTGAAATAAGCTGCGAGTCAGAATCAACTGAAGCGAAACATCACTATATTCCGGCTAACAATAAAACCGTTCATTGGGGCTACTTTAGTAAAAATAAAACGCCACAAGCCATTGTCCACTCTGGTGATTTTGTCACCCTGGAAACGCTGACTCATCATGCTAATGACGATGCAGAAAGAATGGTAAAGGGTGATCCTGGCGCTGAGAGCGTTTTCAAATGGGAAAAAAATGATAAAGGTGTGGACAGGCGAGGTGCTGGCCCCATGGATGCGTCAATCTATGGTCGTGGAGCCGGAGAAGGGTTTGGTGTCCATGTCTTAACAGGCCCAGTCTATGTCTGTGGTGCAGAACCTGGTGATGTCCTTGAAGTACGTATTCTGGATATGTACCCACGCCCTTCTGGTAATCCTAAGTATGCTGGCAAAACATATGGCGTTAATGCTGCAGCATGGTGGGGGTATCACTACAACGATATGATCGAAGACCCCAAACCGCGTGAAGTCATCACTATTTTTGAGCTTGATGCAACAGGCGAGAAAGACTGGGCAAAAGCCGTCTATAACTATCAATGGGTTCCACAGACTGATCCCAATGGTGTTGTCCATGAAAAAATTGACTACCCCGGTGTTCCCGTTGATCACAGCAAAATCACCAAAAACACAAAAGTACTTGAGAATATTCGTGTCCCAGTCAGATTGCATTTTGGAACAATGGGTGTAGCTCCGGTCGAAACAGATTATGTTGACTCTATTCCACCCGGTTACTTTGGTGGCAACATTGATGACTGGCGTATTGGTAAAGGTGGCACCATGTACTACCCAGTTGCTGTTGAAGGTGCTTTACTCAGTGCAGGCGATCCTCATGCTGCACAAGGTGACTCTGAACTTGCTGGTACTGCCATTGAAACCTCAATGACAGGCGTCGTTCAAGTAATCCTCCATAAACAAAATGAGCTGCAAGAGACGGTTTTAGCAGGTCTGGATTATCCTCTTCTGGAAACAGACACCGAATGGGTTGTTCACGGCTTTAGTTATCCTAACTATCTTGAAGCACTTGGAGAAAAAGCGCAGAGTGAAATTTACTCAAAATCTTCTATTGATAACGCCATGCGTGATGCTTTTAGAAAAATGCGTCACTTTTTGATGACAGCTAAAGGGCTCAGTGAAGATGAAGCCATTTCACTGATGTCGGTATCTGCTGACTTCGGTATAACGCAAGTTGTTGACGGTAACTGGGGAGTTCATGGCGTTATTGAAAAACGCGTATTTGCTGGCGATACTGACTAAACTGATTGGCTTTATATTTTTCTTAGTCATATAAGCAAAAAAGGGCTATCCACGGGTAGCCTTTTTTAATGAATAATTTAACCAGAGTAAGCAGCAGAAATTTTAAGTTTTATATTGCGACATCAATTCTTTAATTGAAACAGCCAGTCCCTGAAGTTGATGACTAGCTTTAGCTGCCTCTTCTGAATGAGCAGCACTTTTACGTGCGTTGTCCTTGATACTGGTGACATTTCGGCTGACCTCTTCAGAAACAGCACTCTGTTGTTCAGCCGCACTTGCTATATCTGTATTAAGAGCATGAATCTTATCTGCAGCAGAAAGAACACCTTCTATGGCCGCAATAGCCGTCGCACTTGACTGAACATTGTGATTAGCATGCTCAATCTGGATCAACATACTTTGAGAGACTTTATCCACATCCTCGTGCAAACGCTGAATCAGTTTTTCAATCTCACCGGTAGAGCTTTGTGTTTTACCTGCCAGCGTTCTTACTTCATCGGCCACGACTGAAAAACCACGACCTGATTCGCCTGCTCTGGCGGCTTCAATAGCCGCATTCAGCGACAATAAGTTTGTCTGCTCAGCGATATTGTGAATCACATCTGATACCTGACCGATGTCTGAGCTGGCTTTTTTCAAGGACAACAGGGTCTGTTCTGAAGCTTTTATTTCTTCAGCCTGAGTTTGAAGCGCGTCAGCCATTTCTTTCAAAAACTTTGCAGCTTCTGACGCTTGTTGTTGAACCTGATTAGAGGCCTGCTCGCCCGACATGGTACTTTCAGCCACGCTCTGTGCCGTAGCACTCATCTGATTAACAGCGGTGGCTGCCTGTTCCGTTTCCTCAGCTTGTTCCTTGTTTATCCGCTCCGAGCTCTGAGCAATTTGATGTAATGATTCTGCAGAATTCACCAGCTCTTTAGATTTATCCTCAACAGCGACAATCGTTTTTCTCACCCTCTCAAGCAACTTATCAAAGCCATTAGCCATATGACCAAACTCGTCTTCACTTGTGGAGTTGAATCTTTGGGTCAGATCTCCTTCACCTTCAGTGATTGACATTAGTGTGTTGGTTGTTTGAGCCAGTCGACTGACGACGACACGCTGTAACAGATAATAAACCAAGCCGACGACTGAAAACCCCAATACGGATGAAACCACGAAATATATCAGTGCTTTTTGCCACAGTAATGTGGAAATATCTTCTTCCGAATAGGCCACCACTAACTCATACCCCCAGGGTGCGAATGGTTTATCATAAAGTTGCCAGGTTTCTCCCGGCTCTTTTATCGCATCAGCAATAACAGACTCAACCTGATGAGCCGAGTGTTGTCGAATTTGCTCTTTAGCATCTATCAAAGCGATAAAACCTTGCTCGAGCAACTGACCAGAGGCAATAACTGCATTCACTTCTTCCATGTTGACCTTGTAGCCTACATAGGCAATGCCGACGACTTCATCGAATGCATTTTTCAGTGGTTCATAGCCGGTGAAATAAGGTTCCCCTAGAATATCCACAACACCATAAAAGGGCTTACCTTCTCGTATTTGTGTGATAGCCAGTCCGTTAGGGTCTAGAACAGTACCAACAGCACGTTTACCTTCTTTCTGGACATTGGTGCTTACTCTGACAAAATCATCATTATGTTTACTGAAAATAGTGGCCGTACCGCCATTCAGCTGAGCTACTCTATCAACCAAGCCATAGTTCAAAGCCTGGGGGGAATCGCCAAAACGAATATCATTCACCACCATGTCATTTATTGCCACTGTGCCAGCCTGAGAAACATCTCCTTTACGGCTAATCATATCCAACATGGAGCGCATGCTACTGCTCACCTGATCCAACATCAGATTATTAATGACATTGAGCATCTTCGCTGTGGAATCGGAAAGCTGTTCTGCTTGTTTCGAGAGACGAGTATGAAGAGATTGATTCTCAGAATACGTTAATGCGGCAACGGTAATGATTGCCAGCACTAAAATGGATGAAGCCAGCGCGATAAGAAATTTCTTTTGAATCGACATATTGCTCTCTCTCAGCATGACGATGGCTTGTGCCATTCTATATGAGTTAGTGATAAAGAGCGTATCGCCAAAGTTTGATTAAACTTTAGATGCCACTGATCACTATGTTTATCAATCTATGCTGATAGAGGGACTGATCTCTTGCTGTGTCTTGCAGAAAAACAGAGAGTGCATTCAAGGGAAAATGAATACCAGTTAGTATGGATAAAAGAGTAAGCCGATAGTTTGAAAGCGAACCACAGATAAATGGTCACTGGCTAATACGCATTTTGAGTGTCCCAAAATTGTCCCAAATGGGCATTTTAAGGATCTAACACTGAAACCAGAGTAATGTAACTTTTTGAAAAAAGGAAGGTTAAATGGCGTCCCCGGCAGGAGTCGAACCTGCGACCTTCCCCTTAGGAGGGGGACGCTCTATCCAGCTGAGCTACGGGGACATCGGGCTGGCATTATAACAGGATGCTCTTATAGCTAGCCAGCCGAGCGACCGGCAACTGAACGGCATCAACTCAACCTTAAAATCAAAGTTAAGTGAAAAAAAACTGCTCGATATTTGTCCACAAACACCTCTACCAACTTACCAATGCTCTGACGCTCAAACGCTCATTTCAATAACTCAAAACAGACAAATACCATCAGCACATCATTTTGATTCGTTAAAGATAGCTTTTTTGGTATTTATCTCAGCCTTACGGGTGATGAATGACAACAATTTCGCATTGATTGCCGATGTCGAGTTCGGCGGTATATAGTGATGAGGAGTATGCAGCAAGGAGTCTCACCTTGCAGTATGCGTTTTAATTTCAAAAAAACATCGCACCTATAAAGCACACCTAAAGCCCCATACCATGGGGCTTTCTGTTTTTTTCAGAAATGTCTAGTCTCTAATTAGTGTATATCGGCTTGCAGCCTAACTTTGTAACATCCTTGTATATATCCCAATACTGCGCTTTTTATAAGGACTTTGAACATGTCGGCCTGCTCATCAATGGCTTTACGCCCGTTATCTGCTGTTATCTTATTGGCCTTGTCATCCACAAGTTTTGGAGCCAGTTTTACGATTCAGGATGGTGAGACGGTCACAACCCAGCAAACCCTCAACGACAATGAAACCGGCACTATTGAAACAGGTGGCGAATTGAGCACTTCGGGCGTCACCGCTATTGATGCCCCCGGGGATAATGCCAATATCGAAAGTAATGGCTCTATCACAACCAGTGGCGATAATGCATACGGCATTTACTCACGCGGCAACAATGCCACCATCAGCAACAACGGGAACATCATTGGCAGCGGTAAAAATGCAGTTCGCATTTTGTCAACTGGCGATTACGCCACCATCAACAACAGTGGCAACATCTCCACCAGCGGAGCTGGCTCATACGGCATTTTGTCAGAAGGCAACAACACTACCAACAATAGCGGTAGCATTTCAACAACAGGTGAAAACGCTGATGGCATTTACTCAAATGGCACTGACGCCGCCATCAACAATAGCGGCAGTATTTCAACAACAGGTGAAAACGCTGATGGCATTAGGTCTACGGGCGACAATGCGACCATCAACAATAGCGGCAGTATTTCAACAACAGGTGAAAAATCTGATGGCATTTACTCAAATGGCACTGACGCCGCCATCAACAATAGCGGCAGTATTTCAACAACAGGTGAAAACGCTGATGGCATTAGGTCTACAGGAGACAATGCGACCATCAACAACAGCGGCCTGATTTCTGCCACCGGCCCGGATAGCTTAGCTATTTCCGGCGACCTTTCTTCGGATCGCAATACCACTGTCAACCTGCTATCTGGCTCACAAATTATTGGCGGGATTGATTTAGGCCAAAATGGCAGCGATAACGACACCGTCAATATCTACAGCGGCAGCGCCTCTGCCAATTTGTCTATTTTGAATACCGAGAATATCAATCTATTCACGCCGGGCGTGGTGGTGGGTGACACTGCCCGCGCTCAAGTGATCACGCTCGACCCGACAGGTGAATCCACCCGCGGGGTGGCGTTAGCCGGCATGACCTCATCCATCCACAATGTGATTGGGCAGCGTATGGCGCAGACCACACCACTGAAACAGGTACAGCTAGCGTCGCTTGAGTTATCTCCCGGTATGTATTTTGAAGAGCATAAACCGGTGGCTTGGGCGCAAGTCTTTGGTGGCAGGTTTGACCGTGATGCCGAAGGTGGCGCGATTGCTTATGACCATCACCATGTCGGCGTGAACTTCGGTTATGAGTGGGATATAAGTGGTCACCGTTCAGGCTTGATGGGTGGTGTTGTGCGAAGTAAGACAGATACCCAGACCGCGTCGTTTGAAACAGAAGCAGATAATTATTACATCGGCGTTTATGCCAACCGTAAAACCCATGGTCTTAATATCACAGGCTCACTGATTGCCGGTTACGGCGACCATGAAAATGACAGGCTTGTTGTCGATAACCTGAATGGTTTTGAAACAGCCAAGTCTGATTTTGATAGCTGGTTTATCAGCCCCGGCATCACTCTTGGTTCAGCCTTTAGCGTTAATGACCGTCTTGAGCTGCGCCCTTCTGTCAGTGTGAATTACAGCATGGCCTGGCTGGATGGTTACCGTGAATCGGGCACCACCAATTCTAATCTGAGTGTAGATGACCGCAAAGCCAAGGCATTAACTGCAAGAGCACAATTAGCGGCTGCTTATCAGTTTGATGAGGCTAGTGAATTTGAATTCCGAGTAGGCCTGAACTCACGTCATACCGATGATGACGATACCAAAGTCAGCATCGCCGGTAGTCAGTTCAAGTTTGCGACTGCCGGTGATGAAAGTGTCACAGGCGGGTTTGCCGGTGCCACATTACGCGTAGCGGATAACAACAACCTTAGCTTGGTGGCCGATATTGAGTATGGCGGTGACCGTGATGAAAATTATGCCGCCGGCAGTGTTAGTCTGGAATATGTGTTTTAACTTAACCATATATTTTCAATAAAAAAGCCCCAAAATGTTGGGGCTTTTTCATATCAACGCGCTATCCAGCTGAGCTACGAAGACATCGGGCTGGTATTATAACGGCGATTAGCCTTAAGCACGAAAACTGAATATTGTTTGCTTTTAATTCCCACCGAATCTGCAACGAAGTGTGAGCAATACAAATAAAAAAAGCCGCCAAAGAGTGACGGCTTTAATTTTAAATGCTGTGGAATGAGCTAAACAGCTGGCTTGGTTCTACGACGCAAGCCCATAAATCCTAGTAGTGCAGGTGCAAACATAAAAGCGGCGGCAGGGATTGGAACTTCAGACACGCTATTATAAGACATGTCCATGTAACGTACTCCAGCTGGGTCGTTATTGTCTCTAAAAGTAAGTCCTGCAAAAGCACCCAAGCCGGAGATAGAGTATTTGTAATACCCTTCCAGCATGCTGATTAGGACTGTGTTGATTAAACTACCATTATTTGAAAATAGATCTACAGTAACGTTGGATCCTGCAACAGAGCCTCCCATCACCCATGAAAAACTGTCGGCATTAAAATCAAACAATATCGACAATGGGCCCTGAAAACTTGAGGGTGTAAGCAGTGAATTGCCAGAATCACAACCAGGGCAACCTGGACTCCAGAATGCAACACTCATTGTTCCACTTGGTGTGAGTGACAATGGCCCTGTAGGGGAACCTGAAATTCCTGCCCCAGATGCAGTCTGACCTGTGAAAGTTTGTGAAAAACTTGCCCCATCAGCATCAATTAGAGTGGAAGAGGCAGCCCCACTCAAATCAATATCTACGGGAGCGGCAAAGGTAGGTAAAGAAAAAAATGAGAATATTATTGTAGCGATCATCTTATTCATCGGTGAACTCCTTAAAGGTATGCAACCCAGCCCTGATACCTGTCCTTATAAGCACAGCTGTGGTTTTCCGTCCCAGGCTCACGCCAAGTTTGGCATAATAAGAGAATGATTTAATCACTCAATCATTCTCACACTAGATCTTCATTAAAACTATTGTACTTCGGTACTAATTAATAAATTTTTGATATTAATTATCAGAGCTAATAATGGATTCTCCGCCCTATTTTTCTCATTGTAGACAGATAAATATTCAATGCTCTATCCAGCTGAGCTATCGGGGGGCAATGGTCGGGCATTATAACAGTGATAAGTTTGAAGCTCGAAAACCGTATGTTGTTTAGTTGCTAATCTGCAACGAAGTGTGAGCAATGCAAATAAAAAGCTGCCGTATTATCTCGGCTTTAATATTTAAACCTTGTTTATCAATTAGCTTCTTGTTAGTTAAGCTAGCTAAGCCCATGAAGCCAGGTCATGCAGCATAAGATAGCAAGGTAACAGTTGGTAGTATGCGTTCCACAACTGGTAGCGTGAGTCTGTAATATGTGTTTTTAGTCAACCCAAAATTAAAGCTGTTGACAATAAAATATAAAAAATTTGCCAATCTGCCACAACTATTTAGTCAACCTTAACCCTGCATAACGAAATCAACCTGTTCGTCTAAGTTATTATGAATTCAATCAGTTAGTGTAGTTGAGCATTTAGCATAGCTTAACGTCATCCTCATTCATCATAGTTATCACTCATCCATCTGGTGTAACATTCCTGTCGCATTTATAACAAGATTGAGCGAAAATGACTGGCTTACCGAGAAAAAGCGAAGCGGCAAACATACCTTCTATGGTGGATGGAAGGTTCTTATTAAAAACAATTAAGCACACTTTAAAAGGCGGTCTTTTGCTTCGCAAAGGTCACATCCCTCAAGCGGGTCATGTCGTGCCTGAAAACTTTCTTGGCGTTGGTGTCGCTGCATCTGATGATGCTCGCGTCGATGATTACATCATCAATCATCTACACGAACTTAATATCAAGTCAGTGCGTATTGATCTCAGTTACGGTGATGTGACTGGTAATGCAGGTAGATTACTCAGAAAACTCATCGCTGAAGATTTTGATGTGCTTCTTCATCTCGTTCAACCATTTGATCAAGCGCATCAGATGGAGACCAAGGACGCACAGGACACATGGCAACAATTTCTTATAGAAGTCTGTGAGCATTTTGGTTCAGATGTATCAGCAATAGAGATCGGTACGACGATCAATCGTAGAAGATGGGCTGGCTACAGTAAGCCAGGCTTTTTTGCCGCCTGGAAAATCGCTTACACTGAACTCAAAGCAAGAGGTATCACAATAGCCGGACCTAATATTTCTGATTTTGAGCCCTTTTATTCATTTGGACTCCTCGATGAATTAGGTAGCATGTCAATGTTGCCTGACATTCATACTAATAACCTATTTACAGAACGTGTTAGTGAGTCGGAGCGCTATGATCATCGTGTACTGGGCTTCAAGTGGGCAAAATTACTTAAATATAATTTAGTTAAAAAAGCTCGTTTAATGAGAAAGGCGGGAGATGAAAATGGCGTGTCACGATTTGTGTCACCCGCCGCCTTCTGGACACTACCCAGAATCGAGCGAGTTTTAGTTGAGAAAGAACAAAAACAAGCTGATTATCTGAGTCGATATTTTGTTTTACTCGCTGCATCAGGTTCGCTAGAGAAAGCATTTTGGGGACCTTTACTCTGCGCAAGAGAGGGGCTAATTGATGATGGTAGCGAACAATATCCTAAGCTTGAACGTATCACCCATTACGCCAGCGTGATTGGTCCATTAGAAAGCTTCCGTGCTCGTCCATCTTTCTATGCATTAAAACAAGTCATTGCCGCTATTTCCGGTGCTGAATACAAAGGCGCACTGGCAACGACAAAAAATATTGAAATACATGCCTTTAAAAAAGACGACTCCGTGGTGCACATCGCATGGACCATTAACGGTAAAGCTTGTGATCTGGCTAACCTTTATGATGAGTCAGACTTGCAAAAAGCTGAGTTTAAAAATCGTGATGGTCATGATTTAGGATCCTCAGCACATTTCGTTAACGAGTCACCGATGTTCCTCCTCTGGGAAGGCGTTGATGAAATGACACTTTCTGCAGACCACAATTTAACGACAACTTCTCTGTTCGCTCACACAGGTTATGGGCAATACTTCCCCATCAATGAAAATGGCTGGGTTGGTATGCTCTGCGCTCAGGATGACATGCATGCTGAGGCGATAGTTAAACAACTTCACCCCGATTTACTTCCCGCTTATACAAAAGAAAATACCTTCAGGAAAGCCCGAAATATCATTTGGAGAGTTCCCGGCGTTAATGACGAAGAAGTTGTAGCAAAGAAACCACTTAAGGTAGCAGTTCAAAAGCTTATCGTTGATCGTTTCAAACCAAGTAAAGCCCGTAGAAGTTGGAATGCAGCAGCTGAATTATCGCGTAGAAATATATCAACGGCACGAGCTATTGCTTACTTTGAAAAAAGTGGTGACAAAAGCATGTTGGAAAATGTGTTTATTTGTGAAAAAGTTGATCATGATTTCAATATTCGGGACATGTTCAATGCGCTTCGTGAAGGAGCAAACAGTTATCAGGGAGTAGCGGAGGAAACAATCTATCGTGCATTGTCAGAATTTCTTCAACAAATGCATGCTCGAGGTGTATTTTTCCGTGACTTAGCTGGCGGCAATATACTCGTTAAGAAAAGAAAGCCTGGCTTGACGTTCACATTAATTGATATCAATAGAGCACGCTTCTACAACCACCCAGTTAGCATGCCTAAACGTCTATCAGACTTAACGCGAATTACATACAAGCTGCATCCGGAAGGCAGGGACAGATTTGTGGAGATTTACCTGAGCGGTATGCGAAAAAGTAAAAACTTTACTTTCACCTATAAAGTCCCGTTTTATCTATATGACTTCAAAGTGAGTATGAAACGTAAGTTCGGGCGAAAAGCGATTAAACGCCTATTCAAAAAGATTAATGAGATTAATAACCCTGTCAAAGCTGTTGTCATCTTTATATTTGTAACAGCATTGACACTGAGCATCGGCTTCGAATAGGTGGAAATGATTGATAAAATCACTCTGTATAAGCTAAGTATCATGATAGGCGGTGCTATGAAAGAGACTTATAAGAGAGGGGCGCTCTATTCAGACAAGCCATTACGACAATAGTTAAACATTAGCACAGCAGCTAAGCCTGAAGCTCGTAGACTAAATGCTTTTTTTGTTGAGCAATAGCCACCAAAACGACTATCAAACACTAAATAAACAATAAAGCCACCATGTGATGGTGGCTTTATTATTCCAAATAATATTACCTCGTTAAACAGCGAGCTTTACTTTGCGACGTAAGCCCATGAAACCAAGTAGCGCAGGAGCAAATAGCAAGGCTGCTGGTGGCAATGGCACCGCCGACACCTCAAAAGAGGTAAAGCGATATTCACCCTTAAGAATAGTATTTATTGATTGCCCTCTGTCATCCCATGTGATGTAAGCCAAGTCGGAGGCCCCAATCCAACTTATGCCATTATTCAACCATTCTTGCGTACTAATCATGATATCACCTGTATCAAACAAGTCTGCTATGGTGAAAGACTCGTATGTTGAGCGCCAATTAAATACGGAAAACTCTCCGAAAGACAAGAGACCGTCATTATTCAGATCTTCACCTACAAAATTTCCAGAAAACTGAAACTCTCCACCATCATACTCTGGCCATCCAGCAACAAACTCAGCTTTAACGACAGTCGCAGCCCATGTGCTATGTGATAGCGTCAATAAAAGCAGACTGAATAGTATCCACACTATTTTTTTCATAAGAAATGTCCATGTTATGCAGCCCAGCCCTGATACCAATAATGTACAGCTGTCGGTTTTCCGTCCCTGACTCACATCAGGTTTGGCGTTAATGTATTGAATAAATTTAATAAATGAAGTTAGCTTCGGGTAACTCAAAACAGATGAATATTCATAAAAATCTGTTATTCACAGATTACTGAACTGGAATTAATAAAGATATCGTCCAAAAGTATGATTTTGTTCAAAGGGATTACTGAGCGTAGTAAGCCAGTCAAAGTTAGTGCTATCTTGACTGTTGCTACTATGTGGGCACTGTTACGCGTGCTCTAGGAGTGAATTAGATAAACAGAAACACTATTAAAATCGAATCCATCAAAGCATCGCAGATAGCGTCCTCAGACTCATCCAAAAAGTAGATGAAGATACAAGTTTATTAAGCAATGGGCTCATTGGCTCGGCATATCAATATTTGAGACTTTGCACATAACACAGAACTATCTCAGCAGCGCTACTCATACGGTATCAATAGCTGCTGAAATAACCTGCTCAAGCGCGCCGAATATGCTTCACCTCTATCTGTATCTTTTTCTACCATGAAGCATCTAGCATTTTTTCAATGTCACCCCATTATTTTGACTCATTCGCAAATTTTCCCTTTTTACTTATTTGATTCCTTAGAAAGGTGATGCAGCTCATATTTATCGAGTAACGAATTCATCTTTTCTTCATCACCGCCGACATATGATGTTTGCAACAACATTGCGAACAACACACAAGAGATATCATCATGTTTGGTAAGTCAAAACAATTAGCAGATCAAAACGCAGCATTGGAAAAACAGTTACAGCCATTGCTAGAAATGTTCACAGCTATGCAATCTTCATTGGCATTCATTGAATTTACTCCTGAGGGAGTAATAACCAAAGTGAACGATAATTTCTCACGCGTGACAGGTTATTCCTCAGCAGAGTTGATAGGACAGCACCATCAACTTCTATGTGATAAATCCGAAGTTGAATCTTCCAGATATAGAGACTTTTGGAAACATCTCAACAATGGTGAATCTTTTTCTGGAGAAGTATTACGCAAGCATAAAAATGGTCATGATATTTGGCTGGAAGCGAATTATTTCCCAATAAAAGACAGTGAGGATCGCGTCGTTAAAATTTTTAAGATAGCGAATGATGTCACCGCGCGTGTAGAGCATGCTCGTAGTAATGATAGTTTGCTGTCCGCAATCGATCGGTCAATGGCTATCATTGAGTTTGACATGAAAGGCCGCATCACCCATGCGAATCAGAATTTTCTTAATCTTATGGGATATACACTTGATGAAGTGAAAGGACAACACCATAAGATTTTTTGCGAATCAGACTATGTCAAAAGCGCCGAATACACGAAATTCTGGGAAAGCTTAAATGAGGGTCGTTTTGTTGCTGATAACTTTAAACGGATAACCAAATACCAATCAGAGGTGTGGCTTGAAGCGACCTACAACTCCATCTTTGACAGTAATGGCAAGCCGTACCGTGTCATAAAGTTTGCAACTGACATTACGGAAAAAGTTCGGCGTTCTGAGCAAGAAAAAGCTGCAGCTAACACGGCTTATACGGTTTCGCAGGAAACAGAGAAACTGTCATCCACAGGTGAAGAAATTATTTTCAAAACCATAGATAAGCTTGAGCAACTGAAACAACAGTTCAGTCACTCCTCAACAGAATTGGAGCAATTAGGTGTTGAAACAGCTCAAATATCATTTATCGTCAAAACGATCAGTGATATCACTGAACAAACAAATTTACTTGCTCTGAATGCCGCCATTGAAGCAGCCAGAGCTGGTGACAGTGGACGTGGATTTGCTGTTGTTGCAGATGAAGTTCGTTCACTGGCTACAAGAACATCTCAGTCGACAGCTGAAATCGCAACAATGATTAATAAAATTCAATCCAAGAGTGATTCAGTGATTAAAAGCATGTCAGGTAGTATGTCCGGCGTAGAGTCTGGTGTAGAGCTAGCTAACAATGCTGGGAATACGATAAGTCAGATTAGAAGTGGTGCTCAGAGAGTGGTTGAAGTGGTAGAAAACTTCTCAAATCTTCGCTAATTACAGCTCAATGATCAGAGCCACATTCATTAATGTGGCTCTCTATTTCGCTGATACGATCTCAGGCTTTTACCACGGCATGATACTTAAGCCGATAATCATAAACACCAAACTGGCTACCCACCTTGCCACTTTGAGAGGGATAATCTTCAACATCGCTTCGCCAGCATAAACGACGGGTATATTTGCCAGTAGCATCCCGATGGTGGTTCCCAGCGTTACCATGACAATATCTTGATAATTTGCCGCTAAAGCAATGGTTGCCACCTGTGTTTTGTCACCAATCTCAGCAATAAAAAATAAACCAGTCGTAACAAGAAAAGCGCCATATTTCTGATATTTGATGGCATCATCATCTTCTTTGTCTGGAATCAGTAACCAACCAGCCATCACAATAAAACTTAAGCCTAGTATCCACTGCCCTGTAGGACCAAGAATATACTGTCCCAGCCACGTGCCAAGCCAGGCTGATGCAGCATGGTTCAATAATGTAGCTACTAGAATACCAGCAACGATCGCTGATTTATGACTAAATCGTGCTGCTAACATTAAGGATAAAAGCTGGGTTTTATCGCCTATTTCAGCAAGTGAAACAGTCAAAGTAGAGGTAAGAAAAGCATCCATGATATAACTCCGGCGGGATAACAATACCAAGACAAACAACGACCTCCCGCCTGAGCGATCATTATTTGTCTTAGGTCTTGTCAATACCAGCAAGCTGGTACGAAACTGCCATGAACCTTGAGGGTTCAATTATGTTGACAGCTTCAAACACCGGTAGGTGAGTAGACTACTCCCCCAAGACGATTTCCATATTCTATCTTTTATAGAATGATTTAACTAGGTTTCTTACCGATTCATTAAGTAAAATGAACGCATCCGTTTGATTATTGGTGTGAAATTCCCGCGGCTGACAGCTCGACACAATCCTTTACCTCTCTATGATTAAAATTTCTGATCAAAGCTACCTTGTGAAAGGAGCAATCAAAACACAAGCCGACGAGCTATTAACAGAAATCGATCGCATCATCAGCTCATCTCCGTTAAGACAAATGCAGACAAAACGAGGTCACTATGTCGGCGCCAAAATGACCAACTGTGGTGAATGGGGCTGGGTAAGTGATAAGAAAGGTTATCGATACAGCCGTCTTGATCCATTAACCAATCAAGCTTGGCCAGCAATGCCGACGATGTTTAAAGCTCTGGCAATGGAGCTGGCTTCATCCGTTGGGTTTGATCATTTTCAACCAGATGTGTGTCTGATTAACCAATACATACCCAAAGTCGGAATGGGCTTACATCAAGACAAGGATGAACACGACTTGTCACAACCTATCGTTTCATTATCACTGGGCGTGCCTGCAATTTTCCAGTTTGGTGGTTTTAAACGCAGTGACCAAGTGAACTATCATCTACTCGAACATGGCGATGTGGTTATCTGGGGTGGCGTTGACCGCTTACGATTTCATGGTATACAACCCCTGAAACTTGGTCATCATCCACAAACTGGACAAACGCGATATAACCTGACGTTTCGTGATACAGGTAACATTATCGACTAGACTAACAATAGGCTTATACGCATAATGGGCTAGGCTATGTATCAAACTGACGTTTTCAATGAGCCATAGCTATCCAACTGTCAGCTTACAGGTTCCGTGAGCTATTTTTTTAGTGGCTTTACTGCAGGATGCACTATAAAAAAGCAAAGACAATCAGGTCCGTTACCTTGATTCAGCAAGATAAATCCATCATTCAAAGTTCATATGCAAACGCAAGGAGGCAAAGCATTCTGAAAAAATCAAAGCAGATATTGATCATTGATGATCAATCAACCGGTCGTACCATTCTAGAGCGCGTTATTCAGCAGGTGGCAGAAAATATCGATATCACGTCATTGAGTAGCCCAGAAGAAGGGCTGCGCTGGCTTAACGAGCATGAACCAGATCTCATTATTACTGATTACCGCATGCCAAACATGAATGGTGTGGAGTTTATCAAAAAGGTTCGTGCTTTAGCTCACTGCCAGACCGTTCCCATTGTCATGATTACAGTCGTGAGTGAGAAGTCGGTGCGTTATGAGGCGCTTGAAGCCGGTACAACCGCATTTCTCACCAGACCCATTGACCAAATCGAGTGTCGAACAACCTGCCGTAACCTGTTACAAATGCAAGAACAGCATCTGATCATTCAGGATCGTGCTGATTGGTTGGCCAGACAGGTAGAAATCGCTACAAAGAAAGTCGTCGACCGTGAAAAAGAAACATTATTAAGATTAGCCCGTGCCGGAGAATACCGCGATGAAGGAACAGGCAACCATGTCATTCGTATGGCAAAGTACGCACGTGAAATTGCCGCAGCATTGAATGTGTTTACACAACAAGAGTGTGAGGAATTAGAGTACGCGGCTCCGATGCATGATATTGGCAAAATTGGGATTCCAGACGGTATCTTACTCAAAGCAGGACCACTGAATGAGTTTGAATGGGAGATCATGCAAACTCACACAACTATTGGTCATGCCATCCTTTCTGACAGTCAATCCCGGTATATGCAAACAGGTGCCGTTATCGCCTTGAATCACCATGAACGTTTTGATGGAAAAGGCTACCCAAATGGTCTGAAAGGACAGGATATCCCCCTCATTGCACGCGTGGTAGCCGTAGCTGATGTATTCGATGCATTAGTTTCTGCCCGGCCGTATAAGGCTCCATGGAGTACTGAAGAGGCTATTGATTACATACAAAACCAAGCTGGCAGTCATTTTGACCCCGACTGCGTTGATGCATTTATCAAAAGCCTTGATAAGATAAAAACGATTCAGGCTGAATATGCAGATGACCCCTATGAACGAATCACCTAAGGCAACACTGCAAAATAAAACGTTCTTTTCAGCCACCCTAGAACGCTTGCGCATACTATTGAGCAAAACAGGTGATAGTGAGCCTGAACAAGCTATTAAAGTTCGCTTAACAATCGGCTTGGGTATCCTTTTTTATTTTGCCTTGCCATGGAGTGATGGTGAGCGCCTTCAAGACACCTTACTGTCTCATCCAACACTGGTAACGCTTGCCTATTATGCTGGTGCCATGGCCATTGCCATAGCACTCATACGTAACCCACGCCCCTCTCCTATCAGACGGTTTGCCGGCATCTTGTTGGATTTAGGCTCATTGTCGATACTCATGTTCTATTCAGGGGATGAGAGTGTATTTCTTTTTATTCTCTATTTGTGGGTGATTCTCGGAAATGGGTTTCGCTACGGCACACAATATCTTTATCTCTCGTTATCCGTCGGTCTGATTGGTTTTAGCGTTGCCGTTGTTTATGGCCCTTATTGGCAACTACCTCAACATCAACTTATCGGTTACAGCTTATTACTCTTACTGATCGTTATCCCCTTATACTCTGCATTTTTAATCAACAAACTGCACGTTGCTATCAAAACAGCAAAGTTGGCGAATGAGGCAAAAAGCCGCTTTTTGGCAAATATGTCTCATGAACTCCGTACACCACTAAATGGTGTTATCGGCATTGCTGATCTACTTGGAGAAACCAAACTCAGTCCACAGCAATATGAGTTCGTCAACATCATGAGAAACTCAGCACAAACTTTGTCTGGTCTGATTGAAAATGTGCTGGATATTTCAAAAATTGAAGCGGGTAAGATTCATATCGCCAGAGAGAGCTTTGATTTACATTCGCTGATAAACAATGTCATTGAACTGCAGGCTATTATGGGGGAGTCAAAAGCGCTTCGAGTGAGTTATCACATAGATTCACGTATCGACTATCACCTAATTGGCGATCCTCAGCATTTGCAACAAGTCCTGATTAATCTGTTGGGTAATGCCATTAAATTTACTGATTCCGGTTCTGTAAAATTACTGTTAGAACAAAAAACCACTGATACAATAAGCAAAAAAACAAGAATTCGTTTTGAAGTTCGTGACACAGGCATAGGCATCGCAGAAGAGTATCTCGATAAGATCTTTGAAAACTTCACTCAGGCCAATATGTCGAACACCTCGAAGTATCAGGGCACAGGGCTTGGAACAACCATATCAAAACAACTCGTAGAACTCATGGGAGGAGAGATAGGTGTAAGAAGTGAATTAGGCAGAGGAACAACATTCTGGTTTGAATTGCCTTTTGACACCCACTCTGAATATGACTTGGAATTAAACCAACATAAAGTACTCATTCTGGCCACGGAGGCCACGACATCATCGTTACGTCAAAGCCTTGACACATGGAAACTTGATTATCACTTCGTCCAATCATCTGCACAAGCAATGTCAGTCTTGATGAACGCAGCCGAGCAAGAAACCCCTTATTCAACATTAATCATTGATAATGAATGCCTGGCCGGAATCAGTCCTGTCCAATATGCAAAATTGTTAGGCCAGGAGCAACGCCTTCAACACCTGTCTCTTGTGCTCATCAATCATCAAGCCAATGTATTACAAGATGATGACTTGAATCAGTTTTATCGCTCTGCGGTCAGTGATATCAATGATAAACGCACCTTATTTAACGCTATCCACTCTGCTGAGTCAGTCGTTTATAACGCTGATAAAGTCGTCAAGCTTAATGATTTTTATCAGGCTGAAGCCAGTGGCGAGACAAAACTGACCATTTTGATAGCGGAAGATAATAATGTTAATCAGCGTGTATTAGCCGGTCTGCTTGGGCAATTAGGACATAAACTCATTATTGCCAACACAGGCGAAGAAGCGATAAATATGATCAGTACTCGCTTTGATGACATAGACTTAATGGTGTTGGATATGAACATGCCTGGCTACTCTGGCATTGAAATCATTAAAGCAGCGCAATTTATCAATACATCAAGAAAAATACCGTCAATGATTCTCACTGCAGATGCCACTCCAGAAACTCGACAAAACTGTATTGATGCTGGGGCCGATGTTTTTCTGACTAAACCCATCGATTCAAAAATGCTGCTGTCCGAGGTAGCTAAAATTGAGAAATACTCTTCAGATAGTGCATCAACCAATTTACAACAATCAGTTTCTCAGGCGGAGACTAACGAGGAGCCAGTCCTTGATCGCCACCTCATCCATGAACTAGAACAGTTAGGGGGCGGAGAAGACTTCATCAAAAGTCTGGTCAGTGGCTTTGAATATGATGGTCGTAAACATGTTGACATCATCAACAATGCCGTTTTTGATGACTATTATCAATTTCGTGAAAGCCTCCACGCATTAAAAGGTTCTTCAACAGAAATCGGTGCTATCAAATTAGCTGAATTAGCTCGTCAGGCAGAACAACTCAAACCAGAACACGTCAACAGTCCTGAAATCAAGCAAGTCGCGCGCGATATCAAACAGGCATTTGATGAGGCATTAACGGCACTCAAACAAACCCTATCAGATCATCACTATGAGACTAAGCATTAACTGAGGCGCCAAGATCCACTTTACTTGTTTGACGCTGCACCAGACGCTGCATCATTCGTAAATCGCGAGGCTCTAATTTCAATGCGGCGTCTACCCAGATTTTAGTGATCGTCAATAATTCGTCATAGCTTACCGCATTACAGGCATCCTTAACTTGTCTCATGGCTCGGCGACTATTGGCATTTTTGTTGGCTTTATCAATATACCGATAGACCTCCAACTCACCTTGACCTTTTTCAGCAAGAATATCGACAACGCCTATCTCATAAAGCTCTTCAGCAGAATAGAGTTTTCCTTCCAGAATCATCTTTTCTGCTTTTGATGCGCCAATTTTTCTGGATAACAATGAAAAAGCGCCCATACCTGGAAACAAATTAAACAACACTTCTGGAAGGCCAAGTTTCGCGCCCTTTTCAGCAATTAACACGTTGCTTGATAAAGCAGATTCAAACCCGCCACCTAATGCATCACCTTTCACTAAAGCAATGGTCGTCAAATCACTATCAAGATGTGACATATTGGCATGCAGAACATTGATGCAACTGACAGCATATTCCAATAAACCATCAGCATCTTGTCGCTCGATAAGCTGTGAAAATAGACCTAGGTCTCCACCTAAATTGAAGATACCCTCCACATCAGATGCTAAGACAAGGTAGTCATATTTTTGTCCTTGAGTCAGTCGCATGTCTTGTTTCACACTTGAAAAATAACTCGCAATCTCACTTAACAATGTTGGAGTGAAACAGGGTCTCGGTTCACCATGCATACGAAACCAGCCTGTACGGTATTTTCTGTCGTAGTGGGTTGATAGTTGTGAAAATTGCTTTTGCTCGTGTTGTAAACGAGCGGCATCATCCATTTTTGCCAGGGCATTCATAAATCATCTCCTATACAGACTTAATCATCAAAAAAGTAAACTAACCTTGATATCTAAGTCTTTGCAGGAAATATGCCCAAATACGGAAAAACAAGAAAAACTTTTATTTGTTTTAAATCAACAAGATGAGTAAATTCAGTCTCTATCAGCAATCAAAATATGATGTCAATTATCTGACTCTGTTGACTCGATTAAACCACTGAAAATCGCTTTTTACTCTGCGTTGGCTGCTCTATTCTCTGAATACTGCAGGATTTGATCTATAGGCGCCGGTTTACCTAGGTGATATCCCTGTCCATAGTTCACACCTATCGCTTTGAGTTTTTGCCATATCTCTTCACTCTCGACAAACTCAGCGATGGTCTCCAACCCCATGACATGCCCAATATCGTTAATCGATTTAACCATTTCATAATCAAGTGGATCGACGTGCATATCTTTCACGAACATGCCATCAATTTTGATACTTTGAACAGGCAAGTTTTTGAGATAGGCAAATGAAGACAGACCACTACCAAAATCATCCAGAGAAAACTGACAACCCAGAGCTAACACACTATTGATGAAATGATGTGCTTGCTTCAGATTAGCAATCGCTGCTGTTTCGGTGATTTCAAACTTGATCACTTCCTGATTAAAGGAAGCTGCAGATAATTTTGTTCTGATATAAGCCAGCATGCCTTCATCCCCTATACTTGCTCCAGAGAGGTTGATAGCTAAATAGTTTAAATGGGGTAAAGAATGATAGTGCTGCTCCAGCCATTCAAAGACATGGCTGACAACCCATTTATCAATCCTGTCTGATAAATTGTAGCGCTCTGCAGAGGATAAAAATGCGCCTGGTGGAAATAACTGCCCTGCTTTGCTTCTAAGTCTGACTAAAACTTCATACATTGCCAGATGTTCAGTCTCTGTACTGACAATAGGCTGTGCGTATAGCTCAAAGCGGTCTTCAATCAAGGCCTCTTTAATTTCGTTGACCCATTTAAATTCACCTTTCTGAGCTGTCAATTGCTGATCTTGTTCCTGGTAGACATAAACTCGATTTCGACCAGAATTTTTGGCGGCATAACAAGCGCTATCGGCTTGTTTAAGTGCCTCAGTTCGATTTCTGGTAGCAGAAGTAATGGTTGTCACCCCAATACTGACACCCACTGTAAAGACCTGCGTCTCCCAGATAAATTGGAACTGGGAAACCAACTCTTTTATCTCATTAGCAATAAACTCCGCTTTTTCCAGCTCACAGTCTTCGACTAATATGGCAAACTCATCTCCTCCTAGTCGGGCCAGTGTGTCGCTCTTGCGTGTCGAACCTCCAAGCAAACTACCTAACTGTCTAAGCAACTCATCACCAGCAATATGGCCGCAGGTATCGTTGATTACCTTAAACTGATCTAAATCGAGGAAACATAAGGCATGCTGAGTCCCTATTCGCTGTGCATCATTCACCAACATAGATAAGCGTCGCTCGAACTCAGTACGGTTAATTAATCCCGTCAAATCATCATGCGTTGCCTGAAATGAGAGTTTCTTAGCGAGTTTTCTCGACTCGGTAATATCTTCATAGATAGCCACATAGTGATTAATATTTTTTTGATCATCATATACCGCAGCAAGATAAAGCTTGACCCAATAGTGACTGCCATCCTTACGGCAATTCTCAATTTCACCAGACCATTGTCCTTCAGAAGCCGTCTGATGCCATATTTCATCAAAAAATGCCGATGGCAGCTTATTAGATTTGTAGGTTTCCAGCCTTTGGCCGTGCATTTCCACAGCGGTGTAGCCAGAGAGTTTTTCACAACGTTTATTGACGTACTCAATTGTGCCATTTGCATCCGTTATCAGAATAGGATTGGGACTGGACTCCACTGCACGTGATAATTTGAGCATGTGTTCCTGACTGGCTTTTAGCTTGTCGTTACTCAAGCTTAGCTCTTTTGTTCGCTCTTTTATCAGCTCTTCACGCTGCAACATTTCATCATTCAGCTTTGTCAGCAGATATTGATTACTCTCTTGTAACTTCAAACTCTTAATCAGGTTTTGGTTCGCTCGTCTGGCCATTGAGAACATTAATAAATAATAAGCAATGAACCCCACGGTGAGTATGTAAGCTAATTTATCCACATTTACCGTCTGAATTTGATACAAAGACATACTTGTCAATAACACTAACTGTGGAATGGTATAAGCCAGAAACGTCGGAAACCATGCACTTAATACAGGTACCGCCGCAGCAACAACGGTACTGATCAATATATAGAAAAGCGTGTTGATTTGAATATCATCAATCACGATGTAGAAAATGCTCGCAAGCCCCCAAACAGTGCCTACACAACCCGTCAAAAAGGTATAAAGCGTCATCCAGCCCTTAGCGCTCAGACCAAAAAGAGCATTGTGTTTTTTATACAGGAATAAAACGGCTAAACGACAGATTGATAATAAACAGATGGCTGAACTCCATCCGACCAACAGAAGCGATTGTGATTGCAGGTAATCAAATAGAACTGTCACGATTAATATCGAAACACCGATGACCGTCAGGTTTGAAAACAAGGCCTCCTCAAATAAGCGATCCGCTTGTTTTCTTAATATCTCTTGATCATCCATGTTCATCTTAATCTGTCTATAAGTTCACAATTGGATGAGAATATCACCTATGTATGTCAGTTTTCCAATAATAAGCAACAACCTACACACTCAATCAAAAGAGCTGTCTGTTAAGCCCCAGCATGGAAGGTATGTCATTCAAATGGCATTTCTAAGACTCAAGTCATCAGGGTAAGGCTGCAAATAAGCCTGCTTATTGATATAGGGGTCTGGATGGTTATTAAAATGGTGTCGCAGCAAAGTGATAGGCACAATAAGTGGGATTTGTGCTGTTCTGTATTGATCAATAATGCCGGCTAACTCTTGTTTCTCTTGGCTGGAAATTTTTTTCTTCAAATATCCCTGTAGATGCATTAATACATTCGTGTGCGTTTTTCTGGATGCTAATGATTTCAGTGTAGTCATTAACTCCGTGAAATAACGCTCAGCCAGCGCATCAACATCATGATTACCCGCATCGGCTAGCATTCGCCCAAGTTCAGCATATTTTGATGGAGAATGTGCCATCAAGGTATATTTATAGCGGACATGAAAGTCTAAAATAGCTTTCGTATTCAGCCCTTGTTTTAGCATATCTTGCCAATTGGCATAGGCAAAAACTCGAGTAACAAAATTTTCCCTCAAAAGAGGTTCACACAAGCGTCCTGATTCTTCGACAGGTAGCAAAGGATGTGCATCTGTTAATGCTTTGGCGTACAAGCCTCGCCCCGGGGTATGGGATGGATAACCATTTTCCTGATAAACCTTTACCCGAAATAATCCACAACTTGGCGAATTTTTCATAAAAATATAACCAGATAAGTCGTGAAACTGTTTTGCCTTGTTTTCACCATACTCTGTTAGTGCTTTGCTGTAGTTGATACTTTCATCGTGCACAGCAACGGCCTCGGGTTTTTCAGGATCACCGATTAAGCGGATAGGTTTTCTTGGAATACTCATTCCGATGCCCACTTCAGGACACTCAGCTACAAAGTCAAAATAGCGAGATAAGCTCTCCGTTGCCAGTCGTAAATGTTTATGCGTGCCATCGTAACGTACTTCATGCCCTAATAAACAACTACTGATACCCACTTTTATTTTCATATCTTCACATCCGCCTCATGCTGTACTAATTATCTTAACAATTGACTGACTAAAAAATGTGAAGGTCGGTGAAGTTTATTGAGGGTATCAATATGCATTACTTAATTACTGGTGGTACTGGGCTTATTGGCCGCTCCTTGTGTCAAACGCTGCTGGCAGCAGGACACAACATTACCGTACTCAGTCGAGATAAGACAAAGGTCTACAAGCAATGCGGCCGAAATGTTAAAGCCATACAATCATTGGATGAGATCAGTGACGATCAAAAAATCGATATTGTTATCAATCTTGCCGGAGAACCTATCGCTGATAAGAAATGGAGCAAGCAACAAAAAAACATATTGGAACAAAGTCGAATTGGTCTAACTGCAGCACTAGTCAACTGGATAAAAATGCGGCAAGCCAAACCTCATGCACTCATCAGTGGCTCTGCCGTCGGATGGTATGGCGACCAAAAACAGCAGCCGCTGACGGAATTAAGTGATTATCAGCATGATTACGCCCACGAACTGTGTGAAAAATGGGAAAAAGCGGCTCTTGAAGCAGCCGATGAAGTAAGAGTGTGTATTATCCGCACCGGCCTTGTTCTAAGCACCGAGGGTGGCGTTTTACAACGTATGCTTCTACCTTTCAAACTTGGTGGTGGGTGCACACTTGGAAAAGGGGATCAGTACATGCCTTGGATTCATATATCGGATATCGTCAATCTCATTATTTACCTCAGTCAGACACCTTCAGCAAAAGGCGTCTTTAATGGCACAGCTCCTCACCCTGTGACCAATGCCACATTTACAACAACATTGGCAAAACATCTGCATCGCCCAGCCATTTTCAAAGCACCCGAATGGTTATTAAAATGCGCACTGGGAGAAATGTCTCAGCTTTTATTGGGAGGACAGCGTGCATATCCTGAAAAAGCCACAGCAATTGGATATCAATTCCAATATACTGACCTTGATGATGCCTTTAACAATCTTCTGAATAAATCGTAACTTTTATGACAAAACGTGCCATTTTATTAGCCAACCTTGGCTCTCCGGATGCCCCAACCACACCCGCTGTACGTCGGTACCTTAACCAGTTTTTAATGGATCCCTATGTGATTCAACTACCGTGGTTACTTCGACGCATGATTGTCAGTCTGTTTGTGTTGCCATCAAGGCCGAAAGCTTCTGCCGAGGCATATCAAAGCGTGTGGACAGCGGAAGGTTCACCACTTATCGCTTTATCTGAAAAATTAAAAGATGCGCTTAAGACACAAGTAACGCATCCTGTTGAAATGGCTATGCGGTATGGCAATCCGAGCATAGAACAACAACTATTAAAAATCACGGCTGATAAATCGATAGAAGAAGTTCTCTACATACCTCTATACCCCCACTATGCTGACAGCACAGTCACTACTTCTATCGAAGAAGCCAGACGCGTGATTAGCAAGCATCAATTGGATATCAAGCTCAAGATTGTTCCACCTTTTTATGATCAGCCCGAGTATATAAAAGCATTGGTGACCAGCGCACAACCTTATTTAGAGCAAGAGTATGACCACATCATATTCAGCTATCATGGTTTACCTGAGTCCCACATTACGAAACTGGATCCATCAGGTACTCATTGTCTGAAACAAGACAATTGCTGTCAGGGCAGTCATCCCGCTCACCAAACTTGCTATCGCCATCAGGTAATGAGAACAACACAATGCTTTGCACTGCAAGCAGGCTTGGCTACGGATCGCTATTCTGTTGCCTTCCAGTCAAGGTTGGGTCGTGCAAAATGGCTTGGGCCTAACACAGAAGACACGTTACGTGAGTTAGCTGAACAAGGCGCAAAACATGTCATGGTTTTGTGTCCAGCTTTTGTGACTGACTGCTTGGAAACACTGGAAGAAATCGCTATTCGTGGTGAAGAAGTCTTTAAAGAAGCGGGTGGCGAAAAATTGACGTTGATACCATGCATGAATGACCATCCAGCATGGGTGGATGTTTTAGCCGGTTGGTGCAAGCACTAAACTCGGCCAATTAAAGGTTGTCTAACAATTTGGCTTGTATATTCGCCACCAGGACCATAAGCACCTGTTTCGGGATCGCGTCCACGCAGTATAGATAATGCTCTGGTCAAATATTGCCGGTTTACATTAATGATGCCGCCGTTAATCTGATTAAATTCACGGCAAGTTTTTGCCACCTCACGAAGCCGTACTACTTGAGCAGTCATGCGGCTGGCATCAGTTTCTTCCTGATTCGCAATAAATGCTTCTAGACCTGACTTGCCTGATGGAAAGCCAACAGCGGTCAGCAACTGTTCACGCTGTCTTGCTAATTGCTCAAGTTTTAACAGAAAAGGTTGTTTTTGTTTAGTTATTTCAGACACTTTATCCACGTCTGAAGCCTTCAATGCCTCACGCTCTTGCTTTAGCAGCGTTGCGATTGCTGTACTGCTGCTAATCTCAGATTGGAGAATAGTACTCAGCTGTTGCATGGCATTCATAGACATGGGGTTATCCTTTCTTAAAAGTTACCCTCAAAATCAATCATTTTTCGTGCCAACTGTTGGCTGTCTACCTGATAACTACCATCCTCAATTGCCGCTTTAATAGAATCAACTTTTGCCTGATTTACAGTGGGAACATCAGCTAAGCTTTTTTCTACTTGCGACAGCGTATCACTTAAACTCACTTTATCGCTTTCCGTGTTTGGGCTCGATGTTGTGGTTGACGGCGATGTTTCTGCAGTCTCTTTACGCTCACCAATGTTTCGCAACGAGCTGTATTCAGCCTGCGATGGTGGCTTAATGTTATTAATTTCAGACATATAACGTGTCTCCATTTACTTTATATTGGTTGTATCGGCAGCAAATAATGAAAGTTGAGAACTTTTTACATTGTTACTTGAACAACCCCTGGTGCTTGCACGACACCCTCAACCACTCTGTTCGAAGAACTATTTTTCACTTTAATTTTGTCACCCAAGATTGCATCTTCCATTGCCATACCATTCATCCTGACCTCCATTGAGCCAGCTTGTGCAACAAGAATAACTTGCTCGCCTCGCTGTACAATTTTCTGCTGTTTGAGACTACGTGGAGTTAATGCTGTTCCCATCGCGAGTGAATATCTCAACTGCTGCCCTACAACATTATCCGGCGAAAGGATAAAACCTTGTCGCAAATCGCTGATATCCTGCATCACTGTTTTGACATCAGATGCTTTCAGAACTTGGTTGGCGCTGAGCGCTCTTGCTGCCACGACAACAGGACGCAAAACTTTCACTTTGACAGAGACGTAAACAGTCCATTCTGTTGGTGTGCTGCAACGTATTCCAATTGTTCTATTTCCAGTGGTATCAGCACTGGATGATGAAAATGCACTCAGCTTGCCATCACACGCTTGCAGTCGCAAACGTTTATCCATAGCATCAACAGTAATTTGAGGATTGTCATAATAAGCTTGTGCATCATTCATTGCAAAAACATAAGCCGTTTGTTCAATACCCGCTAAAGACTGTAAAGAATCTGCATAGACAGAATGTGTCAATAAAACGGCACTTAAACATGATAAAAGTAATCTACGAATCATGAGAGTTCACCTGAACAGTAAGATCAAAAAACTTTCTGAATAGTTTGTTGCAAGTTATATGCCTAGACATGATTTTAAAAACTCAAGACTTAACAAGCCTTGCCGATAGCCTCATTAAGTAAACAGGAGTCAATATGAGCAGTATTATTGATGGTGTAGACCAACGCACGAACCTTGCTGGGACCAATCGGCTGGAATTATTGTTGTTTCGTTTGGGCACAGCTCAACTTTACGGGATTAATGTCTTTAAAGTACGTGAAGCGATAGCCTGTCCTAATCTAACGAAATTGCCACAGTCTCATCCTAATATAAAAGGTATGGCATCCATTCGTGGTCAGACGGTTAGCATCGTCGATTTATCACAGAGTATAGGGCGACGCTCTCTCGAGGATCTGGCTGACAATTTTGTTATTCTGACCGAATACAATCGCTCTGTTCAGGGCTTTTTAGTCACCTCTGTAGAACGCATCATCAATATCAGCTGGTCAGACGTATTACCACCACCGGCAGCGTCAGGGGCAAGTAACTATCTGACAGCCATTACTAAATTCGAGGATAAGCTAGTTCAGATTATTGATGTCGAACAAGTATTAGCAGAAGTCATGGGTATTGAGGCAGATGTCTCGTCAGAGTTAGTGAATAACTACTCTGAGCATAACCAAGAAATACGCCAACACATATTGGTTGTAGATGACTCCAGTGTGGCTAGAAACCAGATAAAACGTACACTAGAACAAATCGGTCTAGAAATTACTTTGGCTAAAAATGGTAAAGAAGCGCTAGACATGCTTAAGGCGTGGGAAGCGGCGGGCGAAGATATCTACGAGAAAATTGCATTAATGATCTCGGATATTGAAATGCCTGAAATGGATGGCTACACACTGACATCAGAAGTTCGGCTGGATCCAGCAATGAAAAGTTTGCCTATTTTATTGCACACCTCAATGAGTGGCACATTTAATCAGGCATTGGTATCTAAAGTCGGTGCAGATAAATTTATACCTAAGTTCTCAGCAGATGAGTTGGCAGCAGCGGTTCAATCTATGCTGAAATAAAAAAGGCTCCTCAGGGAGCCTTTTTTAATTTAGTTTAAAGGTCCAAAACCATTTAAATCAGAGGGCATCGGAATCACATTATTTTTTTCCGTAACGATATCAGCCTTAGCTCTCATCAGATTGGTGCCAGTAAAGCCACTGACACGGTAGACCCAATCAGATAGCTTCTCATTTAGCTGTTCAACTTCAGCCTTCACTTGTTCATCAGACTTCAAGACTTCTAACGCTTTAATATCATCTGGTGCCTCAGAAATAAGGTCTGACTGATAATCTGCTGATAAGGTGGTGTAATAGAAACCATCAATAAATGACGTTCTTGATGTGACAACTAAACCGTCAAAAGTGATAAAGCGGGCAATAACCACATCGGCATCACCACGATTAAACTCTTTCTTAGGCAAAACATCTTCCATGCGCAATTGATGTAAAGAGCCCGCAATGTCATAGCCTAGCTGAGGATATTTGAAGACCGTTTTCTCACCTGATTCGGGTGTGCCAAATCTATCTTTTTTGCCTAAATTGACCAAAGTGGCCATATCACCATTAGGTTGGATAATTTCCACACGAGCAATTCGTTCACGTGCAAGATTAATCACCTGACTATCAATCCAGTTAAGCATGACCGGACTGATTAATAAATAACCTTCTGCTAACCAGCTCTGCTCATCACCAACCCGTCTCACGTAAAACTGTTTGGGCCCGGCACTGGCCACGGTCACATCTCGTTGTTTACCCAGCAGTAAACCGGCAATGGCTTCATCGCCCTCTTTTAATATGACTTTGATCGAGTCACCATCTGGCGTTTCAGGTTTAGCGCCATCCACACCTAAAATCGGGTACTGTTCGGGGTTATTGGTTTTCTTCTCCATCAGTTTCGCTTCTGACAGATCGATTAACATCCGCTTCACTTCATCAAAGTTAGCAGGATAGTTATAGTGCTGAGGAATAAACCAATCTTCGCCTTGTCGTTGTAAAGAAAACTGATCTTCACCACTACTAAACTCAATCGAATCAACCTGACTTAATTCACTGAACAAGTCTGGAAACAATAAACCATAGTCATCATCATTATCATCAGTGCGATAAATGGTTACCAGCATCAGCAGTACCATCAACACTGTGACGATGAAAAGAATAGTCAAACTGTTGAATTTTTTTGTCATTTTATAAACCTATTTTCTAGTCGACTAAAACAGTATCGTTATTGTTGGCTACGGGCTTTATTACGTTTACGGATACGCATCCAGCCAGTGAAAACCGCTAATAACCCGACTAATATCGGTACTAATCCAATATTGAAAAACTTCAACTGTGCATCCAGTTTATCGATATCTTTACGTAAATTAGCTTGCACATCTCGTAATTGTTGTTGAGTTTTATTGGCTGTCAGGCGGAACTCAGCAATTTCTTTTTGTTGTTCAGGAGACAAAATCTGCTCCCCTGAACCACTTCGCTGAACCTGCATACGAGCTATGCGTTGTTGCGTTTCTTTTAATTTGTTTTGCAATTCCCGTTCTTTGGTGCGGAAACGCTTCTCTGCATCACGTTGGAGTGCAATGACTTTATGGAACGGTCTGGAGAAGCCAGCACGAGAACGAATGCTGATTAGGCCCTCACTGCCAGTCATATCCTCGATCGCATTAATCAAGAAATCGATATTGTTAGAGGTATTAAATGCCAACTGTTTACCGTAAAAATCCTGCGTTTCCACCCAGAAACGGTCATCAAGCATGTCCACATCGGCGATCGCAATGACATCAATAGCTTGTTTTGCATTATCTAAATGCCCAGGCATTTTTTTGATGTCTCCTGATACAGTTTTTGCTCCATCCGGGAAAGCTGTTTTCACTTCGCCCTGCGCACGTATTGCCATAGGGTAACTAATGGTTCCCGCCTGATATTTGGTCAATAATGCGACAGGGTCATTACGAAACTGAACAACCCTTTTATCAACCAGCATGGCTTCATTGCTTGAAGAGAAAAGCGGTGTGATATTAGTGGTATGCTCATCCAGAATTTCAAAACGTCCTGGCGTGGCGACATTGAGTTGACGCAATGCTGAGGTGATACGTTCATCTTTGTTGAAGTTATCTTTTACTAACTTTTGCCATAGAACATAATCAATAGGCTGATAGTCTGTCTTAGCACCAAAATCTACCTTGGTTGCTGTTTTTCTATCAGCCACGACATCCGTATTTGAACGTTTGAATCCCCATGCTGTAAACAGTTCTTCCATATTTGAGCTACGTGGTGCCAGCATGGCGCTCATCGGATTGTCCGGATCTTTTTTCGGTTTATCCACTTCTGCATAAGGATCAACATAGGTAATTAATTTACCTCCAGCTAAAACATACTGATCAATCGCATACAACGTGCTTTCAGATAATTCTTTCGGGTGAATCACCACTAACGCATCCATGCTGGATGGAATACGACGGATATCAGTGGGCAACATTGATACATTAAACATCTGACGCAATTCTGCCATCACTGCCCAGGGTTTGGCTCCATCAGGAGAAGCGACTTCGCCTTTAAGTGGGTCATACTGCTCACCATCCACCTCAAGCGAATTGATAACACCTACGGCTTTTCTGTTGTTGTTTGAAAGTTTGTAGATCAGTTTTGTCAGGTCGTATTCAAGTGTGTCTTCTTTCTCTGGTTGAAAGAAAGGTATGGTTTCAACACCATCAATTTCATTGGTACCAGCCAGACCGAAGTACAGAGGATCAGACTCACCATCAATAGGCACGGACTGTAAGCCATATTGATCGGCACGCTGTTCATCTGATGAAAAAGGTTCAGGATTCATAATAAACAGGCGAATTTTGCCGTTTGAGGCACGCTGATACTCAAGCAATAACTCTTGTACACGCTGAGCATACGATTTTAAGCTGGGCAACGCCTGAGCTGCTTTTTCAGTGTAGTAGAAACGCAGGCTGATCGGCTCATCCATTGACTGCAGGATATTGATGGTGCCATCTGACAAGGTATAAAGATTATCTTCTGTTAAATCCACACGAGCAGATTTGAAATTGCCATTAACGACAACATTGAAAGATACAAACAAAATAATGGCCAAAATCAGGCCGGTTGCAGATAAAAGTTGTTTATTCATCGTCGCAATTCTCTCCTAGTCTGCCTTACGAGCATTGACGATAAGGGCATTCGCAAATAGCCAGATAACGATTAGTGAAATGAAATACATCATGTCTCGCATATCGATGACCCCTTTGCTGATAGCGTCAAAATGGGTCAAGAAACTAAACGAGCTCACTGTTTCTACCAGTGTTTTTGGTGCCCAGCCGCTGAAAAAGTCAATGACGATGCCATAGCCGCTTAGTACAAATACCAAGCTGATAATCAAGCTGATGACAAAGGCAATCACTTGGTTTTTGGTAATCGCGGATATGCATGAACCAATCGCCAAAAAACCACCAGCCATGAGTAAACTTCCCAAGAAGCTTGCCACAATGACGCCGTTATCCGGGTTACCGAGATAATTCACCGTAATCCATAAAGGGAAATTCAAGAATAAGGCTAAGCCCGTAAATGCCCATGCGGCGAGGAACTTACCGATAACAGCTTCAAACACAGAAACAGGTAAGGTCATTAATAGTTCAATTGACCCGCTCTTACGTTCTTCAGCCCATAAACGCATGGAAATAGCAGGAATAAGTAAAATATACAGCCACGGATGCATGGAAAAGAATGGGTAAAGATCCGCTTCACCGCGTTGGAAAAAATTACCGACATAAAACGTTGAAAAACCGGTAAGCAGCAAAAATATGATGATGAAAACGTAAGCCACTGGTGTAGCAAAGTAGCCATTGAATTCACGTTTCATAATGAACCAGATATTACGAATATTCATCAGTTTTTGGCTCCCGTATTTGGCATGGTGATACTGCGGAAGACTTCGTCCAAACGTCCTGACTCCGCATGAAGGGCATCAATACTCCACCCATTCTTACGAATCTTTTCTGATAATTCTGCAGTAATTTGTTGACCTTGTTTCGGATACACTCTAAATCCAGCGCTTTCCAAAGGTTCAACACGAGCAACAAAGGCTAATGAATTCAGGAAGCTTTCGAATGCTTTCTGCTCGACATCCGCTACATTGACGACCACCGCATTGTAATAACGTGATCTCGACTCGAGTTCCTGTGGTGTACCATCAAACTTCACTTTACCGTTGGCAATCACCACATTGCGGGTACATAGCGCATGCACTTCTTCGAGGATGTGGGTAGAGATAATGATGGCTTTATCTTCAGCCATTTCATTAATTAAGGTTCTGACTTCGTGTTTCTGATTAGGGTCCAAACCATCGGTAGGTTCATCGAGTATTAACACAGGCGGATTATGCAATATAGACTGCGCTAGTCCTACACGACGTTTATAGCCTTTTGAGAGCGTTTCGATGGGTTGATACATGACATTGGTGATACGTGCCCGCTCTGCTGCACTATCGACAGCTCGCCGTCTGTCTGCCCCTTTGATTCCACGAATTTCCGCAATGAACTTCAGGAAACTATCCGGCGTCATATCAGCATACGCTGGTGCGCCCTCAGGAAGATATCCCAAGTGCGCTTTTACCGAAATAGGGTCATTAAGTACATCATAACCACAAACTCTTACCGTGCCTTTAGTCGGTGTTAAAAAGCCGGTAATCATTTTCATCGTCGTTGATTTACCCGCGCCATTTGGGCCTAAAAACCCGAGCACTTCGCCTTTACTGACAGAAAAAGACACACCATCAACGGCTTTGATCGCACCAAAGTATTTGGCCAGATCATCGATCTCAATTCTCAATGTCATAACAAAAGCGTCCCCCGCTTCCTAATCATTTTTGCAAACCCGTCATTATTCTGAGGTGAAGCAATTTAAGTCAAGCTTGAATTGTCTTTCATTAACCCCATTGTCTTAAAGATTCATAGCGCATAAGCTGTCACAGAACATTCCCACTTAATCAGATATGAGATGTCAATGAAACGCTTAACAGATAAAATCCGTGATTTAGGTTGGTCAGTCAGCGGCAGTTTCGCTGATACCACGACCCGTCAACGTATCATTAAGACAGCAGGCATCATTCTTAGTATTGTTGCTATTTTTATGATGACCTTGATGATATGGTGGAATTTCGCCCCAAGTGAGTTTGAACCCACTGAAAATGCCAGAATCATGGCATCGCAACAGCAACAACATCTCGTCACCGGTTATACATCAACAGCTACACTAATCACCCTCGCTGAAAACCTTCTAGATAAACCTGGTGGCTACCTCACAAATGATGTCATGCCACCCTCCGTCTGGATGGACAATATGCCTAGCTGGGAGTTCGGAGTACTGGTACAGATTCGTGATTTTTCTCGTGTATTGCGCAACGACATCAGCCGTTCCCAATCCCAGTCCAGAGAAGATGAGGATCTGGCACTTGCCGAACCTCAGTTCAACTTTAATTCCAACTCATGGCTTTTCCCACCGACAGAACGTGAATATCGTGCCGGCATTAAATCTCTCAAGTCCTATCTGGCTAGACTGAGTAGTAATGAGGATGATGCTCAGTTTTATGCCCGAGCAGACAACCTGGTTTCTTGGTTATCTGTTGCTGAAAAACGCTTGGGCAGTTTGTCACAGCGTCTCACGGCCAGTGTAGGACAGGTGCGTATCAATACCGATCTAGCAGGCGATGCAGAAGCCTTACAGTCAACCCCACTGGCGGATGAAGTGGTGACAAAAACACCTTGGAATAAAATTGATGATGTGTTTTACGAAGCACGAGGCACAACCTATGCCCTAATCCATCTGCTGAAAGCAGTGGAATATGACTTTTCAGACGTATTAAGAAAGAAAAATGCGCTGGTGAGTCTACGCCAGATCATTCGAGAGCTGGAAGCCACACAGGAACCGGTATTGAGTCCGGTCATTCTGAATGGAAGTGGTTTTGGCCTATTTGCTAATCACTCATTGGTGATGGCTTCTTATGTGTCACGGGCCAATGCCGCATTAATTGATTTGAGAGATTTATTGAATCGAGGATAAACCCCTCTCAAAGCAGGGCATTTAACCTGCACAATAAGGCAAATCACCCAACCTGACAGCAAAATAACATCCTATGATCGAACTATCCGGCCCCGCTAATTGGGGCTGGCTGTTCAGATTTGATGGAGATATCAATGTTGTTTCAACTTAAATCAATTAAACCAGTTGCAATTTCTGCGGCGCTACTACTTATGTCTGCCACATCCGCTTTTGCTGATGACAAACCTTATACTGTAACCAATGGTAATGAGCTTGATTCCGCTAGTTACGCCGGTTTCAAACTTTATAGAAATTTCTGTGCTCGCTGCCATGGTACATACGGGCAAGGTATGGTCGGACCTAATTTAGCTGAAAGTCTCAATGTGATCTCTAAAGAAGAGTTTTTTAACACCGTTGAACATGGAAAAACTGGAACGATTGGTAGTATGCCAGCTTGGGCATCGAACCCGAAAGTCATGAAAGGTCGGGAAAATATTTACAACTACCTCAAAGCCAGAGCTGATGGCGCAATTGGTGAAGAAAAACCAAAAAAAGCTAAATAAACCAGAAAAATAAGCTTTATACTCAATAAAAAAGTAGAGGGCTGCCAAGCAGCCCTCATTGTTAACTTATCTTAAAAAGCCCATTGGCTTCGCACTTGAAATACGGATGGCTCATCATTGTCATTCGGTCCACCATCAACGTCCAGTACATCCACATAGTTTGCAGAAAAGCGTAATGTGGGTGTGGGATACCAGTTTACTCCGTAGGTCATGGCATCTGCCTCGCCACCATCGATTCCGGCATCACTCAAGTCGAGTGAGCTATAGCGCAATGCCAGCTCCCATGCGCCAACACCACCGTCACCAACAATGGAACTGGGTTTCACACCACCCATAACACCATTTTTGTACTGGCGAGTCTCCCCCGTCAATATATAACCGGCCTGCAAATACCAGCCATCAAAATCCGCATCTTTACCGTTATTACGATTCACCTGGGTGGTGATATATTCACCTTGGACAGAATATGGCCCATGACCTGCCGCAAGTTCAGCGCCAATATTGTAATAGTCTGCTACGGAACTGATGTCGCCTGTATCAATAATACTCACACCGGACACATGTGACTCGGCTTCACTATCAAAACCCACATCGCCACTATCACCGGTATCACGGTAGTCAAGACCGAGTCCTAAATGAACAAAATGCACACCATCATTAATCGGTGCCCAAGTACCACGAGCCGTTGCCCCCCAGCCTTCATCATTCTGACCACCTTTATTATTGATGGAATCACCAAAGATACCTGTCGCCCATGACCAATGGTTGGTTGCGTTACTGGCCATGATCCCCATCTTTCTTCCTGATGAAAAAGCATTAGGCAGGGCTCGTTCCATAAACAATGTGTTATTAGCACTGGTCAGATAATCTAAGCTGAATGGTGTTTTAAAATTACCCACCGTGATATCCAATGGTTCAAATCCGGTGTAGGCCAGATAGGCATCGGTGATACCTTTGCCGTTCGATCCTGTACTGGCAAAGTCATATTCGAGCTTAAAGTCCCAAACGTTATACATTGTGCCTGCATAAGAAATCCGTGCACGTCTGAACTCAGAACCGTCACCCATTTCTGGCTGACCGCTGTATGTTGCCGCATCCGCTTGTAAACGACCACCTAACTTACTCTCAAACTTGCCATCACGGGTTTTCACCCCAATCCCACCTTTGACAGTGACTTCAACATCGGAGGGTTTTGTCGCTTCAGCAAGCTTAGCATCAACTTGTTGTTTTTCTTGTTGTGCTTGAGCCTGATTTTGTTTTAACTCTGCCATCAAACGGCCATACTGATCATCATTGACCATACCGTTTTCATGCAGCATATTAATCAGAGTTTCAATTTCAGATCCCGCATAGGCAGGGCCCGATAATGCAGCCAAAAGACCGGCAGCCAGCAGGCTTTTCTTTATCGTCATGTTGTTCTCCTTGTCTGAATTTTTAACACTACGTAGCTGCAAAACAGCTTGTAATATTAGTTAGCGGTTAAAAGGCGTTTATCATGACAGTTTTGTTACAACACTTACCCGATGTGAATCATGGAAATTAAAATAGACTTTCACTGGCAACTGACCCAGCATGGAAAACCACATCATATCGATGACGTTCTGTTTCAGATGCTTGAAGCCATTCAGCAAGAGGGTTCTTTAAAACAAGCAACAGACAAACTTGGTGTGTCATATCGTTTTGCCTGGGGTTTACTGAATAAATGGGAAGCACTACTGGGCCAGCCATTAGTTATTCTTGAGCGAGGCCGGGGAGCTCGGTTAGCGGTTGTCGGGGAGAAACTGATGCATGCGAACCGACACCTCAGTGCCTCTTTTTCTCCTGAACTGGATAACTTCTCTACAGAACTAAAACGAGAATTTGAAGCCATCCTCGATCATAGTCCACGTGATACGTTTAAGATTTTTACCAGTCATGGCTTAGCTGTAGGGGCTCTTAAAGAATTAATTGATCAGCAATCTGATTTTTTATTGGATTTACATTTTCATGGCAGTCAGGAAAGTCTGAAAGCACTCAAAGCCGGTGATTGTCACATTGCCGGCTTTCACCTCCCTATCGGTGAATTGAAACGTCATTTGATGATCGACTACCTCAAACTTTTGGATGAAAAACAGCATCAGTTAATCTATGTTGTCAGACGAAACCAAGGCTTGATGGTGTCCCGTGATAACCCAAAACAGATAAATGATATCCGCTCTCTAACAATGGATGGTGTCACTTTTATCAACCGTCAAATGGGGTCTGCTACTCGAACCTTGTTTGATCAACTGCTTGCCGCTCATCATATCTCCAGTGACGAGATTAAAGGTTACTCGCATGAAGAGTTTACGCACATGGCCGTTGCAGCCATGGTTGCCAGTGGTGCAGCAGATATCGGTTTCGGTATCGCTCCCATTGCCGACAAGTTTAATCTGGAATTCATTCCTTTGGTATGGGAACACTACTGCTTGGTCGTACCGCAGTTATTAGTGGATGACCCTCGGGTTCAAGCCATTATCAGCTTATTAAAAAGCGATGCTTTCCATCGAAAAGTCAGAGACTTCAAAGGCTACGATACCGCACGCTCAGGTGAGCTTGTTAGTTTTGACGAAATATTTACCTAAAGACGTTGCCAATGACCGCTTTTACCACCTGATTTTTCCAGCAAACCAATGTCGGTCATGATCATGCCTTTATCCACTGCTTTACACATATCATAAATCGTCAACAAGGCGATCTGAACTGCAGTAAGAGCTTCCATTTCGACGCCAGTCTGACCACTGGTCCCGACCGTTGCCCGGCAGTGAATGGATGCATTTTTATTATCTAATTCAAATTCTACTGAAACCTTTGTTAAAGCCAGAGGATGACACAACGGTACGACATCAGCTGTTTTTTTCGCCGCCATAATCCCGGCAATGCGAGCAATCCCCAAAACATCGCCTTTTTTATGTCCGCCTTGCTCCACTAATTTAAATGTGTCAGGCAGCATCAAAATCTTCCCCTCTGCGATGGCAAGCCGCTCTGTGGTTGCTTTTCCACCAACATCAACCATATGTGCTTCACCGGCTTGATTAAAATGGGTCAAATCTGACATCGCAAATGTTATCCTCTAGCTTTAAATTTAGCTGAAACGATCAACCAGATGAGTATTCAAGTCAAATTTTTTGCCAGCCTTCGTGAAAAGCTAGGTCAATCTGATATAGAACTTGCTGCCGCCAGCACAGCTCTGGATGCCTGGAATCAAGCGACTCAAAATAAACCCGTACCAGATAATCTGCTTGTCGCCATCAACTTGGACTATGCCAAGCTGGACACTCCCGTCCAAGATGGTGATGAAGTGGCCTTTTTCCCACCGGTGACCGGAGGTTAATATGTCGAGCTGGGTGAGTGAACAGCGTATTGAGCCTTGGGAAATCATAGCCAAGCAACAACGTGCTCAGGACATAGCAGGTCAATTTGGCGCCACGGCCAGTTTTATCGGTACGATGCGCGACTTTAGTGATCGTCCGGATATTACCAAGATGCTGCTCGAACACTATCCGGCGATGACTGCACGTTACCTGCAAAAACTGGAAGATAAAGCAAAAGATCATTGGCCATTATTGGACTGCCTGATCGTTCACCGTGTGGGTGAAGTGCTGCCCGGCGATGCCATAGTCGTTATCACCTGCTGGTCAGCCCATCGCCGTGCCGCACTCGATGCCTGTGACTGGTTAATTGAAGAATTAAAGTACAAGGCACCATTCTGGAAAAAAGAATTTACCGAACAAGGCCAACACTGGGTAAGCGGTAATACCGACGGACATTAAACGAGGATAGTCATTATGATTACAGCTCTCTATGCCAGCCTCTGCGCCTTATTTATCGTCAAGTTATCACTGGGTGTTATTGCTGTGCGCCGACAACATAAAATCGGATTGGGTGATGGTGGCAATGAAGAATTACAGTTAGCCATCCGAGCACAAGGTAATGCCACTGAATACATTCCTATCACCTTGATTCTGATGTTTCTTCTTGAAAACATCATTGTATACAACTGGATGATTCATCTCGCTGGTATCACCCTGCTCACGGGTAGGCTCATCCATGCCATAGGTATCAAAAACCATGATCTGAAAAAGCGTGTTCTCGGCATGAAAATCACGCTTTATCTGATTATAGCTTTGTCGATATTAAATATCGTTTATTTTGCGTTAGCATATTTAATGCCTGTCAGTTAGGTTCCTTGCTCTCCAATCCCAGCTCATCCCAAATAGCATCAATACGCTTAACCACATCCGCATCTCGGACGATGGGTCTCCCCCACTCCCTATCAGTTTCACCTGGGAGTTTGTTGGTCGCATCCAACCCCATCTTGGAACCGAGTCCAGAGACAGGTGAGGCAAAATCTAAATAATCAATCGGCGTATTTTCCACCAGCGTGGTATCCCGTGCGGGATCCATTCGAGTGGTAATAGCCCAAATTACATCTTTCCAGTCCCTGACATTGACATCATCATCCACCACAATCACAAACTTGGTGTACATAAACTGACG
>NZ_DBNG01000019.1:5504-5639 GCF_002299105.1 Methylophaga sp. UBA678 | reverse complement strand
GAATGACCAGACACCCATCATCACCCGCTTGGCATGACCTGGGTACTGTTTTTTCATACTGACCACAGCCATCCGATACGAACACCCTTCAGGGGGCAAATAGAAATCGATAATTTCTGGAAATTGCTTTTGTAA
>NZ_DBNG01000019.1:1184-5202 GCF_002299105.1 Methylophaga sp. UBA678 | reverse complement strand
AATTTCTGGAAATTGCTTTTGTAATATCGGTACAAATACTTCATTCAAGGCAACACCGAGTATGGCAGGTTCATCTGGCGGCCGTCCGGTATAGGTGCTGTGGTAAATCGGATTCTGTCGCTGTGTAATTCGTTCGATAGTAAAGACAGGAAAGCTATCGACTTCATTATAGTAACCGGTATGATCGCCATATGGTCCTTCCGACGCCATATCATCAGGATAGATGAAACCTTCGAGTACAATTTCTGCGTTAGCGGGCACCTGTAGCTCATTGCCTATACATTTCACCAGCTCTGTTTTACTACCGCGCAACAAGCCTGCAAACGCATATTCTGACAGCGTATCCGGTACAGGTGTGACGGCACCCAGTATCGTGGCAGGATCACAGCCTAGTACAACACTGATTGGAAAGGGAGTTCCCGGATTAGTCTGTTGCCATTCCTTAAAATCAAGTGCGCCACCTCGATGCGATAACCATCGCATGATGACGCGATTCTTACCGATGACTTGCTGACGATAAATGCCCAAGTTTTGTCGCTCTTTATGAGGACCTTTTGTGACGACCAGTCCCCAAGTGATTAAAGGGGCAGCATCTTCAGGCCAACATAGCTGTATTGGATAATTGCTCAAATCAATGTCATCGCCTTCCAGCACCACTTCTTGGCAGGCTGCTTTTTTAACTAACTTGGGTGACATCGTCAGGACTTTTTTAAACACGGGAAGCTTCTCCCACGCATCCTTCATGCCCTTAGGTGGCTCAGGCTCTTTCAAAAAAGCCAGTAATTTACCGACTTCACGCAAGGCTTCGACAGAGTCTTCGCCCATCCCCATTGCTACACGTTTTGGCGTTCCAAACAAATTCAATAAAGCGGGTACTTCAGACCCTTTAGGATTTTCAAACAATAATGCCGGACCACCAGCACGTAACACGCGATCAGCAATTTCCGTCATTTCCAGAGCTGGATCGACCTCAGTTTTAATCCGTTTTAATTCACCCTGCTTTTCCAAGCCTTCGATAAAGTCACGTAAATCGGTGTATTTCATTCAACCACTCAGTTATGTCATCACTTAGGTTTGAATATTACTGGATAAGCAAGGCAGGCTAAAGCCATAATCCATAAGGCTGATGGTAAGAATATTGAGCTCATCCGTCTTATCGAGTCGATATTATTATTGAAGAAACCCTTTAACACAGACATTATGTCGACCAAGTTTCACTATATCGATACCAATCATGACCGAACCTTATCAATATCAGCCTCGACATGTTGAAAAGAATCCAGCAAAAGAATTTCGTATTGGCGAGGGCAGAATAAGTTGTTATTTGTCTCTTACACTCAGCATATTGAGCCTGCTAGCGGTGCTAGCTTACCTTTACCCAGCCTATTTAACGACGGCTGAGCTGCGCCAAGTTTATGATGCTGAGCAATTACAATTGCTATTGAAATATGCCATGTATTTTTCATTATTCTTCGCTGCATTGACGTTTGGTTTGAATAAAGGCAAGTACAAACTTTATGGCCTTGTCGCTATTTCATTGACCTTGATTGGGTTTGCTCTGGGTGGTTACAACATTCCGATAGGTCAGGTAGAGCCCAGAGAATTATCGTTGGGGGTCGATTGGTTAATTCTTGCCTTTCTAGGATCAGTCGTCATCTTCATGACACTGGAAAAGCTATTTCCCAAATATCGGGACCAAGTCATCACTCGTCCAGAGTGGGCGGTGGATATGTTCTACTTTTGTTTTAACCACCTCGCGATATCCGCCATTCTTATTTTTGCAAATTATCATGCCAGCCATTTTGATTGGGCTGTTAGTCCCTCTGTGCAATCCACCGTTCAAGCCATGCCAGTTTGGTTACAAGTCATACTGATTATTCTGGCAGCAGATTTTGTGTTGTATTGGGAGCATCGTGCCTATCATGAAGTAAAAACACTATGGCCTATTCATGCCGTTCATCATTCTGTTGAACATTTGGACTGGTTAGCTGGCTCCCGTGGCCATTTTGTACAGGTATTTTCTGAACGCGCTATGGTGATGATCCCACTTTATTTATTAGGTGCGGATGAGTCTGCATTGAATATATATGTCACCTTTGCCGCGCTTCAGGCTATTCTGATTCACTGTAATGTCGATATCCCCTTTGGCCCGCTCAAAACTATTTTTGTCACGCCACAGTTTCATCACTGGCATCACAGTTCAGAAAAGCCGGCCATTGATACTAACTACTCGGCGCACACCGTTTTGTTTGATCGACTCTTCGGTACTTATCATCTGCCCGGAAATTACTGGCCTGCCGAATATGGCACAACCGTTCGTCTACCACGACAGATTTGGGGACAGACCTGGTACCCCATTGTTCGCTGGAAACAACGGTTAGGTAAAAAGCTACCTTAAATCATGACTATTGGGTCCAAGCTGACTTTAAGCCTATAATGAAATAGTATTAAAACAGTCAGTTGGAGGTTGTTATGGCTGGAGGATGGTCCCGTGACGGGGCGGTACAAGATCAAATAGACGCCAGTGTGGATGACGCGATACAGCAAGCACGCTCACGTTTACCTCAAGGTGAAAGCCTGACGCATTGTGAAGAGTGTGATGCTGAAATTCCCGAAGGCCGACGTAAAGCCATTCCTGGTGTTTACCTGTGTGTGAAATGTCAGGAAGAGATAGATAATGAAAACAAAGCAGCTGGTATGTTTAATCGACGGGGCAGCAAAGATAGTCAGCTTCGCTAAATCCACGCTTAAACTATTAAACAAAAAAGGGCGAACCGCCCTTTTTTTATGTGTGTGTACAAATCCGTTTTTATTCTGACGCCAGTGTCACAAAACCGTCATACTCCTCATACATAATCAAAAGGTTTAATGTAATTATTATTACATTCTTTCTATACCCGTTGATGGAGTTGACAATGACAAGCAAAGAACAGGTAAACAGCCCTCGCAAGAAATTACTCACTCCAGCTCAAGTTAAACTCTGCAAAGCCATCGCCGCTTCTGACAATGAGTTTAGTACCCGCGCCAGTGCTTTGCTTGCTCTTCATGATGGTGTGACTCAAAAAGAAACAGCGACACAAACTGGATTAAGTATCGGACAAGTACGATACTGGGCGGCACGTTTTCGTCAATTGGGCATGAAGGCTTTTCCTCAAACAGCAAGTGAAGTCACCTCACAAAAATCAACACTAGAAAAAGCGGTTGTGGAAGACACGCCCAAAGAAGTCAAAAAGAAAGACCGTAAAAAAACCAAAGCTGACAAGGGCAACAAGAAAGACAAAAAGTCCAAGAAAGAAAAGTCCGCTAAAAAAGACAAAAAGAAAGCTAAAAACAAAAGGAAAACAAAGAAATAAGGTTTTTCGATTACCCCAAAACATAAGAATGTAAAGCTAAAGGATGTAAATCACAGCGGCTTTTAAGTACTAAGACTGACAGCGACAAATTTCATTATTAACTCTGGATTACTTATCTTTACACAGATAAAGTTGACTGATAGTCATCTATTGTTCAGCCTGATAGAGCTATTAACAAAAAATTAAGTTATCTAAGAGAGACATATAATGAGAAAAACGTTTTTATTACTACCTTTAGCGCTCTTTGCACAACTCGCTTTTGCTATCGACGCTAATGACGTAGAGGCTTACAAAAAAAATTACAGTGAACAGCTTCGTCCAATGGTGATGAAAAAACTGGGCATGGATAGACCCGATCTGACTGCCGGTGCCATTAAAAGAGAAGCGGATGCTTATGTTGCAAAAATGGCGGGCTGCCAACTCGAAGGCTTAGCGATTTTTCCAGAACAGTATCGTGAAAAAGCCATTTTACCTGTCGCACAAGGCGGTGATGTTGCTCAAGCGACGCAAGCTTTGAATGAAGAACTCAAAAAAGATATTGATGGCGGCAAAATTTCAAAAGATGAAGTCATGACCATTATTCAATCAGCACAGCAAGCTGTGCAAATCTGTGCGAATTCTTGATTCACCTACACCACACAAATAAAAAAGGGCCTTTCGGCCCT
>NZ_DBNG01000019.1:680-882 GCF_002299105.1 Methylophaga sp. UBA678 | reverse complement strand
AAAAGGGCCTTTCGGCCCTTTTTTGTTATGCGGCTATTCCTGAATGTCTTAACAGAGCATCAATTTCAGGCTCTCGTCCACGGAAGGCTATGAATAATTCCATCGGTTCTTTTGAACCACCCTGCTCCAGAATATTATTCAAAAACGCCAGCCCGGTTTCACGATCAAAGATACCTTTTTCTTCAAATTTAGAAAACGCATC
>NZ_DBNG01000019.1:0-380 GCF_002299105.1 Methylophaga sp. UBA678 | reverse complement strand
TTCTTCAAATTTAGAAAACGCATCGGCTGATAACACTTCTGCCCACTTATAACTATAGTAACCAGCCGCATAACCGCCAGCGAAGATGTGACCAAAGCTATGAGCGAAACGATTAAATTTTGGCGGTTTAACGACAGCTACCTGATCACGCACTTCGGCCAGAATTTTATCCACTTGATTGCCGCCTTCTGGATCAAACTCCAAATGCAAACGGAAATCGAAAATAGAAAACTCCAACTGACGCACCATCATCATCGCTGACTGGAAGTTACGTGCCGCGATCATTTTTTCATAAAGGTCATCAGGTAGTTTTTCACCGGTTTCATAATGACCTGAAATCAGATCTAGTGCTTCCCTTTCCCAGCACCAGTTTTCCATAA
>NZ_DBNG01000020.1:1579-45137 GCF_002299105.1 Methylophaga sp. UBA678 | reverse complement strand
AACACTTAAAAGTCACCTTAACATGTCGTGCCAGCAGAAAACTTTGGTCGAACGTTTTCTGAGTGGCGAAACGGTCATCCGAACTGTGTCGACTCAAAAGGTGAAGCATTCAAGGGCCGAAACTGCGCCAGTAAGGTCAACAAAGAATACCGCTATATGCAAAGTGACCTATATAACCTTTATCCAGCTATAGGGGCTGTGAATGCGATGCGAAGTAACTATAACTTCACCATGATTCCAGATGCTGCAACAGTCTTTGGAACATGTCAGGTGAAAATTGATGGAAAGAAGGTAGAACCACCAATGGAGTCCCGTGGGCAGATAGCCAGAACTTATCTTTACATGGAACAACGTTACCCACGTTATAGGATGAGCAAGAGTCAAAAGCAACTTATGACTGTCTGGAATTCTCAATATCCGGTCACCTCAGTGGAGTGCAAAAGAGCAGACAGAATTGCAGCTATTCAAGGTAATGAAAATCGCTTTGTCAGTGAACAATGTCAGAACTAGCTAGTATCGCTGTAGGTACCCCGCAGTCACTTCTCAATGTAGAGTCTTTGCGGTAGTTTCACATTTAGGGCTAATATGAAGATTAACTGCTCTAGAGGTCAGCAACTATGAGTGATGAAAAAGAGAAGTCAGAAAGTCCCGTCCTTTCAGAGAAAGAGCAGGATGAGCTTTATCACAGACTGACCTCAAAAGCTTCACGCTTGGCCGCTGATGAGTTGTTCAATGCTTCGGAAGATGAGCTCAACGTCAGCTTTACTTTTGATAAAGCTCACGACTGAGTCTAGTCCATATTCGAAAGAAACTCCTTCAGTCTGTGCAAGACAACATCTAGTTCGTTATCCTGCATGTCAGGCATCGCATGCGTATATGGCTCCATATACTGTTTAATTTCAATCAGCCTGTGTTTCTGAGTCTGTTTTATATACGGAGGATAGTCATCCACGATAATGACCTTATCGATGTCTTCCCTGACGAAACGCAAGTCTTTATGCTCTCCCACCCAGTCAATATATCGGATTGTTGCAAACCAAACAGGTGCATAACCGTCCGCAACTAAACGCTCTGCAATCGTTCTGAAGCGCATTTCATTTACGGCCGTGAAGATACACATATTGCTCCTGTCGAAGAGTGCCTCGCATTGCTCCAAGAATGACTTTAAGCCCGGCCGGGGGAATTGGCTTATGGCGTTTGTAATCAAGACGCCTTCGAGATCTAGAGCGAGAGTGATGTGTGTCATGTCGATGTAAATTGCTAAGTGGGGTGCGGATAATCATCGTTGAAGTTTTGGTTCTCTCTTTGTGTATTATGTACATAATACACTTTAACTCATTGATAATTATACGGTTTACTATAACAATTTGATTGTATAAAGCAAGTGCCTTTGTGTTTGAATGCTCCTAAACGTTACGAAAAGGAGCATGAGAAATGACATTATCACAAACAGCAAAGAACTACCTACGCTGCCTTCTCAACTTCGCAGCAGAGACATTAGCAATTGAGAAAAGGGGCGAACATGGTTAAGCCAATTCCACCAGGTTCAGTCACGATGAGTGACTGGAATATCGTGGTAATTGAATACGAAGGGCATGTGGTCGAAAGGTTCATTGGCTATTGCTATGAAATAAAGCACTTCAGGTTTAGCTCAGATGTCGTGGAGTATGACCCTGTGTCAAATACTGGTAAGACACGATCCGGTTCGTCCTACGTCTTTTTAGACAGACCAGGAAAGCTACACCCGGTTGCCAAGCGCTTTCTCGATGACTTCAAGAAGCACCCTGGTATACGTCTTCGACTGAAGTACGAGAGCTAGGCTATGCGTCAAGAACTAGCAGAAAACATTTATCAGCAGTGCCCGATTATTTACCGGGGCAGATACCTAGGACCCAATAAGAACTTAATGTGTTTCGGGTTTGAGTGCGGTTCAGGCTGGTATGACCTGATACTGACTTTATCCGTTCAGATAGAAAAGTTAACAGAAAAATTACGAGATGAAAGAGTAGAGCCTGACTACCTGCCCATGGTTACGCAAGTGAAAGAAAAGTACGGTGGTTTGCGTTTTTACCTCACCGTGAGCACAAACGAAATGGATGAACTGATTAGTAAAGCCGAAGAGGACTCATTGCATATATGTGAAGAATGTGGCGCTGAAGGAAAGCTGATGGCTGCATATGGGCGGTTTCTAACGACCTGTTGTGAATTGCATCGAATTCCGGGCGTGCCCTACAGCGAAGCCGATGACGAAGACGAATAACCTCTCATGAATACAACAAAGAGCAGAACGGCACATTTATCTGTTTATCAACAGTGTGAATATTTCAAATGGAGGCAAGCATGATTATTCCCGCAGCACCAGCTCATGTAACCATGTCCGAATGGAACATTATCGTGATTATCCATAAAGGCAAAACGATAGAAAAATTTCTGGGGTATTGCCTTACTGACTATACCTACAGAATCAGTAGCCAGATAGTTGAGTATGATGCCGAAAACAAACGAGGCCTGACCGAATCAGGCTCAGTTTATGAGTTCATCGATGCCCCCGGAAAGCTACACCCTTCAGCTCAAAAGGTCTTCGACAAACTGAATGCGTGGGATGAAGTTGAGGTCTCACTCAAATTCGAAGTAGATCAGTCATGAGAAGTGATTTATCTGACCGGATCTTAAAGCGCTGTCCAACGATCTTTCGTGGAGCAAAGGATGAGCGTCATAAGAACATCATGAGTTATGGATTCGAGTGCGGATCGGGCTGGTTTGAAATGCTGTTATTACTATCAGAATCAATAGAAAAAATAGCTTCAACAATGAAAGCAGAAGGTGTTGATGACGATAAGCTGCCTTTAGTTTGCCAAGTAAAAGAGAAACTAGGTGGTCTGCGTTATTACATTGAGCATGGTAATTATGAAATCAACGCCATGATTGAAGAGGCACAACAAAAGTCCTTTGGCATCTGCGATGTGTGTGGTGCAGCCGGTCAGTTACGAGTCATCGAAGGTATTTACATGACGCGCTGTCATGAGCATACAAGGTCGAGGGCATGGTGATGTTTCAAACGCCAGGTTTTGACAAGGAAAGCAAGTGAAGTTTCAACTTTACTCTGACATTCACATTGAAACTCGCGGCTATTTTTCTATACCGAAATTAGATTCGGATTTGATCATCTTAGCAGGTGATATTGATGTAGGTCTGGAGGGCCTTATCTGGGCTGAAGAGTTGACGCGGTTACATAAAAAGCCGGTGATTTATATTGCAGGCAACCATGAGTACTACCATCACGACTATATCGCGTTGACACAGCAAATGCGTGACTTTGCAGCCAATTATGATTACTTGATCTTCATGGAAAAAGACGAGGTCATCATTGATGGCGTTCGATTTTTAGGGACGACGCTATGGACGAATTATTTTCATGAATTGGGCGAGGATCAGCGGGATAAGAATATCTTCATACTGGATGATGCGCTCTATGACCACAGGGTTATTAAGTATGGAAATGAAATCTTTTCTGCACGAAAGGCCTATGAAGAGCACATCATATCAATTCAATGGCTGAAAGAACGTTTGATGACACCGTTTGACGGTAAAACTGTTGTCATCTCCCATCATGGCCCGTCTATTAAATGTAATCACATCGAGTTTGGCATGAACCTATATAGTCCAGGCTTTGTGTCGAATCTTGATGAATTTGTGATTTTGGCAGATGTTTGGTGTTATGGTCATACACATTCAAATCTAGATATTCATGTAGGGAAATGCCGGCTTGTTTCAAATCAAGCTGGTTATAAGAATGAAAAAGTGCCGGGGATATTTCAATCTGGAAAAGTCATTGTTCTATAACTAGTCCATATCGAGTAATTTGAATAGCCACCAATAATAAGGTATACGTTAAAGAAAAGTACGGATTCGATGTTTACAAACCTAGAAGACATCTAGTTATCGGACGTCGATGGGAGCTTACTAATGCCGAATGGCGAGCCATAGCAGCGGATAATCAAGATTTATCTATTCATACATTCGACGACTTGATTGATGGCGTTGAGATGCAGTTTTATGATTGATAAAACTTTTAGAGTGCATAAGGAGTGAGATTCAATAGCTTGTGCATTCACCATAGTGTGTTTTTTCGCATAAACATACCATGTAGCACTAGCTTATGGCTCCAATGTTTGTATGAGTGGATACGGAATATACAATATCACTATCATTTAAGGCTGCCATATTCTTAATATATAGCTGGATATTGGGTACTACCATACGAAGTCTCGCGAGAAATTCTAATTTTCAGGTTCAGGTAACCAAGTTGAAATAGTGAAACTCACGTCGGCTCACTGGCACCTGAAAAAACTGACTGATGCCATTTTCATTCAAGTCAGCGGCATTCCTTGCAGCATCAGGTAATAAAATCATTGCAGTGTCATAGTCATCCAGCTCAATATCCGCTGCCTTGCCCGCCGGCTCAACTCTCAGCACTTGTTCTGGACCCAAGAGCAATATTGCTTGTGCTAGTGCATTGTCAGTAGATAAGAACATTGAAGCCTTAATCACTTCACGCCAACTGAACAGGCCACCAAAAACAGCTTTCTTAGATAATCTATATGGAGGGTTTCCTGTGCCAATACTTAATATGTGTATTTGTTCGACACTAATATCATAGGATGTAAGTGCATCTATTACTGCGGCCATGATAGGGTTATTAGCCCAAATTCCACCATCAACAAAAACTTTTCCAGACTCATCCTCTTCAATACCAGAAAGATATGTAGGCGCGGCACTGGTCGCACGAGCGATTTTCCACGCCTCCGTTTTCCAGTCATTCTTATAGTCTGCGTGATGGTCAGTTTTAAAGACGACTATTTCTGTTGTCGGCATTAGGCAGGAAGGAATAACTAATCGAGTTTGTGACTGTCCTAATAACTTAAGACCAAAAATTTCTTTTAGGGATGCCTCAAGTTTATCAGCAGATAGCTTTGGTTTAAGAAAATGGTTAAAAGTTTGCCTGATCTTACCGAGGAGAGAGCGTGGATACGGAGGGAAGATTACTCTACCATCATCTTCGTAAAATTTTTTAATTTGATCAATTGGGATGTTGTTCCCTAGACCAAGAGCGATAAGACCTCCTGTAGATGTGCCTGCAATGAGATCAAAATAATCGGCAATATTTTCATTAGGCTTTAGGAAGCGTTTTTCGCAATGGCGAAGAAATTCAACAGTGTAATAGCCTCGAATACCACCACCATCTAACGATAAAATCTTGAATGCTTTACCTTTCGGCCATGGCTGTTTTACTCTTCGAGATTGACTCGAATTCTCTCTTCTAGCTGTAAACATTTTTCGGATTCCTTATCCGATGACTCACCTAATAACCGTCTTATCTCGCCGACACTCTCATAACCAACTGATTTCCCTCGCCAGATGCCATCCAGATGCCAAAATTCATAATACATTAACCATTCACAAGCCCATGGTATTGTTGTATCAGCTATGAGATCTTCATTAGTCCATTCTCTTGTCTCTGGGTCGAACAAACACAATCCAGAGAATTCTGGGTTTTCATCATCAAAAAGTAGATGTGGAATATCCTCGTATTTGCCACCGGGCCTCGGCTTTAAACTAGGACTCAAAACTACTACTTGTGGAATTTTCATATTTAAATTCCACAGTACACCAATTCGATAAGGTTGAAGTATAGGTTGAATTACACCAACCCATCGTATCGTACCATTTGGCAATTTTTCACTCTCAAATTGCGGATACCTTAACTGCATTGCTCGCAGTTGAGCAGATGGAGATCGGCGGCCCAATTATCTATTTCCGTGATTAGATGAACAATGAAAGTTGTGAGTTCTCGGTGCAACGGAAGGTTCAGATTGAGAGGTAATTACACTGCCCACTGGAGAAGCGTGGGATAAGCTGACATTCTTATCAGAAGTGTCTACTGCATCAATTAGCTGTTGTAGCATTCTTTCCGTAATGCGTTCACCAAACAATTCAGACATAACAGTTTTGGCTTCAGGTAGAGGCATGGTTGAAACAGCAATCAACTGAGCCTTTAATACCTCCATTTTATCAATGGTGGTTTGTATGTCTGTATCTCCGTCAGTTCCGCACCTTGGCCAACGATCTGTAATTATATCTGGGTGGTAGCTGGGATTACGCTCATCAGGACGAGTGCCTTTGTTAATGTGTACCTCGAGTTCACCAGAAATGTGATTTGCAAGTCGGTACAGCTGAGCTGAGAGCCCAGAACTTGCATACCCACAGTCAATAGCTTTTTTGGTTAGATAAATTGATGGCGGTCTTTTTGCCTCAGTATCTTCATATTGAATGTTTATAAATCTTTTTAGTAATTTCAGTGCGACAGATTCTTGAGTGTCAACTCGCGCCGGTATCATGGGTGGTAAATCTTCCTGCTCGGCTGCCTTTAGCAAGGTCATCTCATCATCACTCACACGAAGCAATGGTGATGTGTTCAACTGACGCTTGTTTTCTAATGTATCTTTAAATTGAAGCTGGTCTTGGACAAGGGAGTTTCGGAACCAGTCAGTAAAACCCCAAGGGTTTGATGGAACTGAATATGAATTGCCATTATCAGGTGAATGAAAAATTTTGCCTGGACGCTCGCCGGTAATGTTTTCACTATTGTCGATAATGGTCACGTCCAAATGCATATTGGCAAACTGTAGTTGCACACAGCGTGTACATCTTTCAATGGAAGTCTTGTGAGGAAAATTTTCAAGAGCGTCATATAACTTGTCTAACGCTTGCTTAGGAGTCCAATCTGAGGGGACTGCTATTTCCACAACGGCATCTACATCGAATCTGTCATCATCAGTACCACTTACAATCGTAGTACTTGTGGCCATAGATCCTTGAGCGTAGATAAGTGAATTTTCTTGCTCCAGGAGTTCAGAAAACTCGCAACTCTCTCGTGATAAGTGACTTTTTAATCTTTCGTATCTAGACTCGGCAATCTTGCGATCTTGATCAGTTAACTCCAGAAGAGTAGCCAGAGACAAAAGAATATCGTCTAGCTTTTGAAGTGATGGTTCAAATCTTTGCGTCATTGTAGCTGCCTCCGATCGTTACTTATTTTCAAAATCGCGACAGCACCTTTCGGGGTTGACTGAGCCGACGATGATGAGCCTTTGCTCTTCCTTGAGCATTCTTACTTCATAACACCAGTCACCACCTTAAATTGGTAATGATGTAGTTATCTGTACCATAGACAACTAAGAATAGTTCTCAGGGTCACCTATGGTTACATTACGGTCACTAAATCAGTTAAGCGACATCATCAATCCCATTTCAAACCGCCACCAGTTTGATACTCGGTGACCTTAGTCTCAAAAAAGTTCTTTTCTTTCCGCATGTTAGCTTGCTCATCCAACCAAGGCAGGGTAGCTTCAGCACCTGGGAAGGGTTCTTCAAAGCCTAGCTGTTTCGCACGACGGTTTGCTGTGTAACGGAACTGGCCGTGATGCACTTCTTTTGAGTAACCTAAAATTGGGTCACGCAGAATGTAGCCCGCGTAGGTTTCTTCAGCGGCATCGGCTTCTTCAAACATCTGTTGGACTTTTTTCGGGTCCAGCGTGACGTTTTCTTCTTTCATGATCTGCTTACAGACGCGAATACCGAAAGAGGCGTGCATGACTTCGTCACGCATGATGTATTGCAGCTGTTCTGCTGTACCTTTCATCAAACCGCGACGTTGCAGAGCAAAGATCGGACTGAAGCCATTGTAGAACCATGAACCTTCAAAAATGCCGGCAAAGAAGGCATATGACATGATGAAGTTTTCGAGTTCATCCGGATCACGTAAATCAATATCACTACGCATGACGGTGTTTAAACGGTCATTGGCCAGTTTAATTTTTTGGTAAATCTCTGGCACCACACGGTAGCGGTTATAGATTTCTGACTGATCAAGACCAATGGTTTCGATACAGTGCTGGTATGTCCATGTGTGTAGTGATTCTTCATAGACTTGGCGAGCCTGATAGATTTGCAGTTCAGGCGCGGTCATTTTTTCCATTACCGCCAGACCAATATTACGCATCGCTAAGATGTCTGATGTGGTCAGGTATGACAGTACGTTTTCATAGACATGGCGTTCTTCCAGCGTCAGTTTATGACGGTAGTCATGAACGTCTTGCGCCATGTTGATATCCAGCGGTGTCCAGTGATTCTTGTTGGCATTAAGGAAGTAGTTCCATGCCCAAGGGTATTTGAACGGGGCCAACTGGTTAATATCAGCTTCACCATTAATGACGCGTTTGTCGTCAGCATTGACGGGCTTGGCGTTTGATAATGGCATTTGCTTGATCTCAGCTGAAGCAGGTGCTTCGCTGAGATCGTTAGCTGCTGGTGCAGCAGGTTGTTCTGCTGCTTTTTCTTCGTTTTGTTTTTTTGCTTCCGCAGTACCGGCTATCGGCGCTGAGAATGGATCATCCCAATTCAACATTACTGACATGCCTCACAATCTGGTTCTAAAATTGAACACGCTTTTGGCGCTTCCATACCTTCACCTAGAACTAAATCGTCCATGCTTGATGATGAGCTGGCAACCGGCGCTGGCGTGCTCGCGGCAGCAACGGGTGTTGGCTTGCTTGGTGCAGGCGCTTCCGTTGCTGTTGTTGGTGCTGTGCTGGTTTTCTCTGCACCTGTTGCCCCCATAGAACGGAGGTAATAAGTGGTTTTCAAGCCACGTACCCAAGCCAGTTTATAGAGGTTGTCCATCTTCTTACCTGATGGTTCAGCCATGTATAAGTTAAGGCTTTGAGCCTGATCCAGCCATTTTTGGCGGCGTGATGCGGCTTCAATTAACCAGCGTGCATCCATTTCAAATGCGGTGGTGTAGAGTGATTTCAACTCAGCTGGAATACGGTCGATGCCTTGCAGGCTACCGTCGAAGTATTTCAGATCGTTAATCATCACGTCATCCCACAGGTTACGTGATTTCAGGTCTTCAACCATGTATGGGTTGATAACGGTGAACTCACCTGACAGGTTCGATTTCACAAACAAGTTCTGATAGGTCGGCTCAATTGATTGGCTGACACCACAGATGTTTGAAATCGTGGCAGTTGGTGCAATCGCCATAGTGTTTGAGTTACGCATGCCTTGACGTTTGATCTTGTCACGCAGCATGTCCCAATCCATAGTTTTGCTTTCGTCTTGTTGCAGATATTCACCGCGCGCTTCTTTCAATAACTTGATTGAATCGATAGGCAGAATACCTTTGCTCCACAAGCTACCTTCATAGGTTTGGTATTTACCACGTTCTGCAGCCAAATCAGAAGAAGCATCAATCGCGTAGTAGCTGATCGCTTCCATTGACTCATCTGCAAATTTAACGGCTTCATCAGAGCTGTAAGGAATACGCAGTTTGTACAGTGCATCCTGGAAGCCCATCAGACCTAAACCAACAGGACGGTGCTGTAAGTTTGAGTGACGTGCTTGCGGTACGCTGTAGTAGTTGTACTCAATGACGTTGTCTAACATACGCATTGCGGTACGAACGGTTTTTTGCAGTTTTTCTTTATCGAGCTGACCGTTTTCATCAATATGTTTCACCATATTGACACTACCTAGGTTACACACCGCGATTTCTTTATCTGATGTGTTCAGCGTGATTTCTGTACACAGGTTTGAGCTGTGAACGACACCAACATGCTGCTGTGGGCTACGCAGGTTACATGGATCTTTAAATGTGATCCAAGGATGACCTGTTTCAAACAGCATACCTAACATTTTGCGCCATAAGTCTGTGGCAGGTAATTGTTTGAAGTTACGAATGTCACCACGAGCGGCTTTTTCTTCGTAAGCTTCATAGGCTCTTTCAAACTCAAGACCGGTTAAGTCGTGTAAGTCTTCGACTTCTTCTGGAGAGAACAGGGTCCATTGACCTTCTTCAGCTACACGCTTCATGAATAAGTCTGGAATCCAGTTAGCGGTATTCATGTCGTGCGTACGACGGCGGTCATCACCGGTATTTTTACGCATATCCAGGAATTCTTCGACGTCGATGTGCCATGTTTCTAAGTAAGCACAAACCGCACCTTTACGTTTACCACCTTGGTTAACGGCAACGGCAGTATCGTTAGCGACTTTTAGGAACGGTACAACACCTTGTGATTTACCATTGGTGCCTTTGATGTGCGCGCCCAGACCACGAACACGTGACCAGTCATTACCCAGACCACCCGCATATTTTGATAACAGCGCATTATCACGCATGGCGTTATAAATACCGCTCAAGTCATCCGGAACGGTTGTCAGGTAGCAAGACGATAATTGTGGACGCAGTGTGCCTGAGTTGAACAGGGTAGGCGTCGAGCTCATAAAGTCGAAGCTTGATAACAAGTTATAGAACTCGATAGCGCGCTCTTCACGATTCAATTCATTGATAGCCAAGCCCATTGCGACACGCATATAGAAGGCTTGTGGTAATTCAAAGCGCGTACCATCGAAGTGAATGAAGTAACGGTCATATAACGTTTGCAGGCCCAAGTAGGTGAACTCAAAGTCCAGTTCAGGTTTAAGTGCATTACCCAGTCGATCTAAGTCAAACAAACCTAATTCAGAGTCAATCAGTTCTTTTTCAATCGCTGTTGAGATGTAGGTTTTGAAATAGTCACTATACAAATCACCCATTTCTTGTTGGGATGCTTGTTTTGGCATTTTGTAAACAAATGTCAGTGCTTCACGACGAATACCATCCATCAGCAGGCGAGCAGCCAATGTGCTGTAAGCAGGATCTTTTTCGATAAAAGTACGTGCAGCCATAACCAATGCTTTTTCGACGTCAGCCTCTTTTACGCCGTCGAAAAGGTTACGTTGAGTGTCACGTAAAATCGCATCACGGTTTACTTCTGCCAGACCTTCACAAGCTTCTGTAATCAGGTTGTGTAAACGGTCAATGTCTAGAGGTTGACGAGAGCCATCAGCTGCTGTGACGTGCAGGGGAGATTCGTTAGCAGGCTGGGGATGTTTCTTTTCTTCTTCAGCACGTTTTTCTGCTTGTTTTTCACGATATACAACGTAAGAACGAGCGACTTTGTATTCGCCTTCACGCATCAGGGCCAATTCGACCTGATCTTGAATATCTTCGATGTGAACGGTGCCACCATCATCAATACGACGCAAAAGGTTGTCGGTAACTTGTTTGGTCAGCTTGGCAACTGTGTCGTGAATACGACGACTGTCTTTTGCTGAATCACCTTCAACAGCCAAAAAGGCTTTGGTGATAGCGACAGCAATTTTGCTGCTATCAAACTCGGTGACTTTACCGTTACGACGGATAACGCTGTATCCACTCTCGGATGCTGATGAGGTATAAACGGGTTGTGCTGTTTCGCTCGCCATAATTGAAATCCCTGCAATAATGTTTAAATAATCAAAAAAACATAAAACCACTAGAGGTTGTGGTTTTGAAATGATTGAACCACAAGATAGTGTGTTTTTGAAGGCTTGGCAAGTGGAGATTTTGCACATAAATTGTGCACTTTTTGTGGATAACTTGCTGTAGGTTTAGAGCTAAGTCAGCGCCTATGCGGGATCACAGCTTTTGTGACTTTTTGGTGCTCGAAAAAACTTTTTTTATTACGATAAAAAATACAAATTTTGCCGAGTCTGGTCCAAGGGGGACGGGCATCATACTGGTGCTGATTGTTTTGTTCAACCAGCACCAGAAGACTTTTCGCTAAACGCTTAAGAACTAGAATGTTTCTGTGACAGAGACGGCTGTCGGGTGCATCAGTTGATGTGCTTTCTTAAGATTCTTGCGCCCATCTGTCTGAACAATCAACGTCCATAGATTATGACGCTTTGCGGAAACCGTATCGTTGATTAGCGGATCGTGATCGGGGCGTAATGAGACTAATCCAGCCAATAACATACCAACAAATGTACCTACAATCGCGAGTGCGATATAGGTATAGAGTGGACTGGACTGCGTCATCATTGGGCCAGATGCCACCAGAGCACTGGCGATGGCCAAGCCAATTAATAATCCGATACCACCAAAGATAAAGTGAGAACGGGTGATAAAACGTGCAATCGCTTTGGATTCAGGTTCGATTTTTTCACTGGTATGGTTGTCTTTGGGTTGAATCATTTCGATGTCTTGCTGGTTGAAGTGACCGTCACTTACCAGGGTTTGCTTAGCTTCTAACGCTTTTTGTTCATCATCAAATACAGCAGCCAGCTTGCTTGGTTTACTTTCTTGGTTGATTTGCATATCCATAAGGCAATCTCCTTTTTGGGGTAAACACAATAAAGGAGACAATAGAAATGAAGCAGATATCCTTATCTGCTTATATTTTTTGGAATTTATCGTGTACTGACGCTGAAAACACCAACGAGCTGACTGAGTTTTTGTGCGGTATTTTTTACCATCACTGAGCGATGCTGTAACGCATCAATGGCCTGCGTCATCAGGCTAGCTGACTGGCCGACGTCTCTCGCTGTCACACCATGCAACTGACTATTTTGATCCAGTTGTTTGATAGTGGAAAACATTTGCTCAACAAGTTGATGAAGTTGTGTATTTTCTGACGAGGCTTCTTCTGTTTTCTTTAAGCTACGGTCGACATTCTCTACACCAGACTCCATGAATTTATAGGCATCTAATGTTTCCGACTGAATAGTTTCAATCATTTGTTGGATTTCATCAGCTGATGTGGCGGTTCTTTGTGCAAGATTTCGCACTTCATCAGCGACTACTGAAAATCCCCGGCCATGTTCACCGGCACGTGCTGCCTCGATAGCGGCATTAAGTGCGAGTAAGTTGGTTTGATTAGTGATCTCAGTAATGACACCAATGATATTGCCAATTTCGGCTGTCCGACTATGAAGTGATTGTACGGCTTTGGCAGAGGTTTCGACGACATCACGTATTTCTTGTGTACCACTTCGAACGGACTCGTATTGCACTCTGGCTTCATGAACGACTTCATCCATGGCTTGTTTCATAGCCTCAGCAGTGGTTGACGCATTACCTATGTCACGGATCTGGTCTTCTAACAATTGCAGCATTCTTTCTATTGCTGTCGCGACTTCATTAGAAACATGAAACGCTTCTCGGTTTGTTTCGAGCATGGCTTCATTGGTGTGACTGACATTGGTGCTGGTTTTAATGACTTGGCCAACTATGCCATCAAGATTATCAATGAAACTATTAATCCAACGTCCCATATCACCAGTTTCATCATTGACAAATGTGGTGTTATCAAGCCTTTGTGCAAGATTACCTTCACCTTCAGCGATGGTTTGAATAACGTGGGTCATTTCATCAAGACGATTGGCGAGAGGGTTAGTTGTCAACTTTTTGTACATAACTGCAATGACACCGATCATGACTATAGATATAGCATTGACACCAATTACAGGCAGTGTGGTGAAGGCATGTAGTGCCATATTGGTCCCTAGCAAAACAAACATTGATGTGACAAAACCTTTCATTAGGCTGACATTGACCGAGCGGCGTCTGTAGACTTCTTCTAAATCACCTTCACACATCATGCCCCAGCGATCTGGCGAACCTCTAAGCTGGAAAGTAACGCCTTTCCCAATGACCGGAATATGACGATAATCAGAATAACCAGGGTAGGTAACAAATAAGTTTTCACCGTTACGAATAGTTTCACGGACACCGGGATGAAGTTCGTTGGTAGCCGGATCGGTAAAGCGAATTTCAAATTCAGTGTGGCGTTGGATTTTTACTGTACCGAAGCGTGTATGAATCCCACTTTTCAGGTTTTCCCCATGGGAAAATGTATCATCCTCAAACCGAGAGCGAGATAGGGCAATGCCTTGTTGTAATCCAGATTCGAAGTTGGATTCCACCATAAAGATGTAGTTATCGCCAGACTCGGGATAGATGTGACCCGCTTCCCGCTGAATAAGGTCTCCTAATACATCATTAGGAACACGTCCACATACAGCACCCACTGTTTCTCCATCGATAATCAATGGATGATAGAACATGAGCGTGACTTCATCATGAAACTTCGAACTTGAAGGACCAATATCCAATGTTAATTTATCGATGTAAGGTCCATGCAAAAACTGATGGGTAATACCTTGTTTTACAGCCTTAGAAGACAAGTCGGATTTATTGATATGAGGTGAATAGGTTGATTGAGTGACCGTACCATGGATATCAATCGTGAATATTTCAGAGAAATCAGGCGCTGCATGGAGCCTATCCAGTAATAACGATGAGGGTAATTCTGGATAACATGCTGTCAACTGTTCTGCGAGAAAGGCCATTTGATTCCAATGATTGTCTGCCCATTGGTGGAGAATCTTGACGCGTGTTGCCGCGATTCCCTCAAATGTTTTTTCTACTTTATGGTAGTTATGTCGATTAAGTCGGCATGACCAGGACATGGCCAGTTTCCCGGTCGGGCCGAACCAAGGTAACCACGTTTTTTCTTTGTGGCTTAAATTCATTGAAGTACTTCGTAATGGACTCATTGTTACCCCTAACAGTGTTATTCAATACTGCCAGAGCAAAAAACAGACCAAATACGAATAGTATCTATTTTGGTATACCTACAAAGAGGTATTAATAAAAAGTGCACGAATTAAGTGCGAACGAGCTATGAAAGCGATCCATTGTGGCGCTGTAGAGATATGGCCAAGTCCTCTGATGGATGAGTTTATAAGTTCGATATGGCGTCTTTAACCTCATCAATGTGTTGTTTGACCTTTACATTGCGCCATTCTTGCTGAAGTACACCATTTTCATCAATGAGAAATGTACTTCTTACGATGCCCATGTGTTCTTTACCGTAGAGTTTTTTGAGTTTGATGACATCGAATAAGCGGCAAGCTTCCTCTTCAGAGTCTGATAACAAGTCGAATGGAAATGATTGTTTGGTTTTGAAGTTTTCATGCATACGAAGACTGTCGCGTGAAATACCAAAAATGACGGTGTTGTGCTCAGTGAAGAAGTCGATATTATCGCGGAAATTTTGACCCTCGAGTGTACAGCCGGGCGTATTATCTTTCGGATAAAAATAAATTAAGACGCGTTTGCCTTTCATGGCTGAAAGTTGGAAAGTTTTATCGCCTGTGCTTGGCAATGTAAAGTCTGGGACAGCTTCACCTACTTTAACTTGTGACATCTTAGTCGTCCTGTTTGATTAGATTGAGAAAGAAAAGTACCTTACACAATTCAGTCGGATCTTGTCATCAACAGGCAGGCAAAGTACCATGCCTGTTATTTTTTCGGAGTCATTTAAATATGTTTAGCGGCAGTATGGTAGCTCTTGTCACACCCATGCAGGCAGATGGTGCCTTGGATGTTGACAGCCTGCGAAAGCTGGTCGAGTTTCATATCAGCCAGGGCACAGATGCCATTGTCGCTGTCGGTACGACCGGTGAATCTGCAACCTTGAGCGTAGAAGAACACTGTGACGTGATTCGTCTGGTGGTGGAACAAGTGAATGGGCGTATCTCGGTGATTGCTGGTACTGGTGCCAACTCGACTTCAGAAGCTATTGAACTGACTCAATCGGCAAAAGATCTTGGTGTTGATGCTGTTTTGCTTGTTGCGCCTTATTACAACAAACCGACTCAGCAGGGCATGTATCTCCATTTCAAAGCCATTGCTGAAGCAGTCAATATTCCACAAATCTTATATAACGTGCCAGGTCGCACTGCATCTGATTTGCTACCTGAAACGGTTGGAAGATTATCAGAGCTTTCCAATATTATCGGCATCAAAGAAGCTACTGGCGATGTTTCTCGTGTTCAGCAAATTAAACAATTATCACGAGAAGGCTTTGCTCTTTACACTGGTGAAGATGCCAACACTGTCGATTTCATATTGGCAGGCGGTCAGGGGGTGATTTCTGTCACCGCAAATGTCGCGCCCAAACTCATGCATGAAATGTGTCAGGCTGCTTTAGCTGGGAATGAGACTTTGGCTCGCGACATTAATTCAAAACTAGTGGCTCTGCATCAATTCTTGTTTGTCGAGTCAAATCCCATACCCGTAAAATGGGCTTTGAACGAAATGAGACTTATTTCTAGTGGCATTCGTTTGCCAATGACGGTATTGTCAGAGAATTATCATCAATCTGTGCGTGATGCATTGAACACTGCCGGTGTTCTCAACTAAATTCAAGTGAGTGAACTGTATTAAATGAACGTAAAATTATTTAAACAAACATCGCTGGTTGTCATGATGACGACTGCTCTAACTGCTTGTGGTGCTTTCTCATCATTAGATGAAGTGGTTCCAGATAACACACAGAAATACCGTAAAGCTGAAACTATGCCACCTCTCGATGTGCCGCCCGATTTAAGCACTAGTCGAATTAAAGATGACATCTCTGGTAAGCAGACAAATACAGCGACATACTCTGAATTTGAAGAAGCGGCAACCAACCCATTAGCTGCAAAATACAATATTACGCCTGAATCCAAACCTGCATTATCAGGTGAAGGTGCAGACCGTCATCTTGTTGTGCCTGGTGACCGTGAAGTGACTTGGCAACGTATCATCGATTTTTGGGCGACTAAAGATTTAGGGATTGCACGTGCTGATGACCGTATTGGTCTGATGGATACCACAGCTGATGCAGATGGTTATGTTTACCGCATCCGAATGGAGCGTGGTGATACCTCCAAAATGGCCAATATCTATTTAGGTAATGCTGATAGTGAACAAGCTAATAATCAGAAAGATGAAGCGATGCTTCGTCAATTAGCTGATTATTTAGGCACGTTGTACCAGCAAGATATGGAGCAATTCAAACTGGCAACCCCAGCGCCACCACCAGAAGAAACTGCTCGTGTATTACTGATGGATGATAGTAATGGTCAGCAAAGTTTATTAATCGAGCAGGATTTCTCAACCGTTTGGGGACGAGTTGGACGTGTCCTTGATAGCAAAGGCTTCTCAGTTGAAGATCGTGATCGTAGCAAAGGTCAGTATTTTGTCCGCTACATTGATCCATTCAAGCAAGCCGAAGAAGATGATGAGGGCATGCTGGATAAACTGGCCTTCTGGCGTGATGATGTCGAGAAAAAACCAAACGAATACTACTACATTAAGTTGCTGTCTGATGCTGATCAAACACGTGTAATGGTATTAGACTCAAACGAAGTACGTACTTCTGATGACTCTGCCAAACGTTTGTTAGATCTGATTCAGGAACAACTTGCGCCATAATGCGATTTGCTTCCCTTGGAAGTGGTAGTCGTGGTAATGCGACACTGGTAACAGCTGGAAAAACCACAGTCATGATTGACTGTGGTTTTTCTGCTCGTGAAGCGGAGAAACGTTTACGGAAACTGGGCGTCGATCCTTACCAGCTATCTGCTTTATTAGTTACACATGAGCATTCCGATCACATGGCTGGTATACGTGTGATGGCTCGAAAATTTCGTTTGCCTGTCTATACCACACCCGGCACGGCTGGTTGCTTGCCGGTTGATATAGCACCACATATCAAGACATTCAATTGTCATGAAACATTCAGCATTAATGATTTAGAAGTTGAACCATTTCCCGTGCCACATGATGCACGAGAGCCGAGCCAGTTTGTTTTTGGTAATGGTCAACACCGCTTAGGTTTGCTGACGGATGTCGGTTCCATCACGCCGTTGATTGAGGAAACATTATCTGGCTGTCATGCCTTACTGTTAGAGGCCAATCACGATATGATGATGCTGGAGCAGGGTGAATATCCTGAACATCTTAAACGGCGCGTTGGTGGCAGACTGGGACATTTAAATAACGTGCAATCCGCCTCATTACTTGAGAAAATTGACACCACAAACTTGCAGCATATTATGGCAATGCATATTTCTGAAAAAAACAATTGTCCATCACTCGTTGTGCCGTTACTTGCTGATGCACTGACTTGTGAGCATGATTGGATTGGCATTGCAGACCAAGAGGCCGGTTTTGACTGGCGTGAAATAACTAACCGCTAAGAGATAGCTGATGCAAAAGAAACAAGAATTGTATTCTGGTAAAGCCAAAAGTGTTTTTGCTACAGATAATGAAGATTATGTCGTACTGAGCTTTCGTGATGATACGTCTGCATTTGATGGTGAAAAAGTCGAACAGTTAAATCGTAAAGGCATGGTCAATAACAAGTTTAATGCGTTCATCATGCAATATTTGGCTGATAAAGGCATTCCAACTCACTTCGAAGAGCTGTTGAACGATACAGAATCCTTAGTGAAAAACATGCAAATGGTGCCGGTTGAATGTGTGGTACGAAATGTGGCCTCTGGTAGCTTGGTTCGTCGCCTTGGCGTCGAAGATGGACTTGCGCTCAATCCTCCCGTATTTGAATTTTTTCTTAAGAATGATGCGTTACATGATCCGATGATCAACGAGTACCACATCGAAACATTCGGTTGGGCTAAAGCTGAAGATATAAGCAAAATGAAAGAGTTAACGTTTAAAGTTAATGAACATTTACAGAAGCTATTTGCCGATGCCGGCATGATTTTAGTGGACTATAAACTAGAGTTTGGCTTGTTCAAAGGTCAGATCTTTTTAGGTGATGAGTTTAGTCCAGATGGCTGTCGTCTGTGGGATGCAGAAACACGTAAAAAACTGGATAAAGACCGTTTCAGACAAGGTCTGGGTGGTGTCATTGAAGCCTATGAAGAAGTGGCACAACGTATCGGTGTGACGCTATAGGTTCAAGTCATTCAAGGTTCATTTCGTTGTATGCGAAATGAACCTTTTTTCAAATATATATTTCTGATGCGTGAATAGCCAAGCTGTTTGTATACACAAGCTTGTGTATTACTTTATGATGTTCCTGCTTCTATAAAAACTGGAGTTTTGAATGAAAACACCAGATTTACCTCAAAATGAACAAGAAAGACTATCGACATTACAATCGTTGACTATCCTTGATTCGGCTCCCGACGAACGCTTTGATCGTCTCACAAGAATCGCCACTAAATTGTTTGAAGTGCCAGTTGCACTCGTCAGTATCGTTGATAAAAATCGCCAATGGTTTAAGTCCTGCCAGGGATTAGATATTACTGAGACGCCACGTGATCTGTCTTTTTGTGGACACGCAATTTTGGGCGATGGCGCTTTTGTTGTTGAAGATACGCATAAGGATGAACGCTTCATCGACAATCCACTGTTAATAGGTCAAAAGCATATACGCTTTTATGCTGGCTATCCCATTCGTTATCTTGATGGCAGTAAGCTAGGTACGTTGTGTATTAAAGATGTGAGGCCAAGACACTTCAGTGACGAAGATCGAGCACTACTTAAAGACTTGGCAACCATAGTTGAACACGAGATTCAAGCCGTTGAGTTGGCCACTATGGATGAGCTAACAGGCATATTAAACCGTCGAGGTTTTAATATGTCTGCCGCAAAATCTCTGAATATATGCAGACGTGGTGGACTACCCGTTGCCCTGGCTTTTCTTGATCTGAATAAATTTAAACCAATCAACGATAAGTTTGGTCATGCAGAGGGGGATAAGGCTCTACGCCAATTTGCAACGATCTTAGATGACGTTGGCAGAGATTCAGATATCGTCGCGAGAATGGGGGGAGACGAATTTGTTATTCTACTGGTTGATGCTGATCAAAAAGCGGTTGATGAAGTGATGAAACGTTTTTCAAAGCAAGTTGAAGCATCTAATAAACAGCGCGAACTTGCTTACGATATTACTTTTTCATACGGTGTCGTATTGATGGACTCAGACAAACATCAAGGTATTGAAGATTTACTTTCTGAGGGTGATGCCCTGATGTATAAACGTAAACGCAAGCAAAGCCGTTAGATTAACTAACGACTTTCCAAGCTATCTGATTTCCCGCCCGCATGGGTACCAATGAACTGTCTGCAAAAGATAATGTTTGAGGGACGTCCCAGCTTTCTTTTACTAACGTTATTTGAGTCTGATTTCTAGGTAAGTGATAGAAATCAGGTCCATTAAAGCTGGCAAACATTTCTAATTTATCTAATGCATTTGCTGCCTCAAATGCTTCTGCATACAACTCAATCGCAGCATGAGCACTATATATGCCGGCACAACCACAGCTGGATTCCTTACCTGCTCGAGGATGAGGCGCACTATCTGTGCCTAGAAAGTATTTCTTACTGCCACTGGTCGCTGCTTTAATCAAAGCCTGTTGGTGTGTATTTCTCTTTAATACAGGCAAGCAGTAGTGGTGTGGCCTTATACCTCCCACCAGAAGGTCATTTCTGTTTAATAATAAGTGATGAGGGGTGATAGTTGCTGCAATATGGTCAGCAGCGTTAGCGACAAACTCAGCGGCATTCGATGTAGTGATATGCTCAAAGACGATTCTCAGTTCAGGAAAATCTTTTATCAGAGGCATTAATATCTGATCGATAAAAACTTTCTCGCGATCAAATACATCTATCTCGGGCGAAGTGACTTCACCATGCACAAGTAGTGGTATGCCGAGCTTTTGCATCGCCTCTAATGCCTGATAGCAATGACTAAGTTCAGTGACACCCGCATCTGAATTTGTCGTGGCACCTGCTGGGTAGAGTTTTACGCCATGGACTATTCCACTCTCGTGAGCACGATAAATTTCATCGGCAGAGGTGTTATCGGTGAGATACAATGTCATTAAAGGTTCAAACTGACTGTGTTCAGGCCTGTTTTCTATTATTCTGGCTCTGTAATCAGCAGCCAACGCAGTCGTCGTTACAGGTGGTTGGAGATTTGGCATGACGATGGCACGGCCAAAGACTCGAGCTGTGTCAGAAACGGTGCGTTTTAGTGCCAGATCATCGCGCAAGTGTAAGTGCCAATCGTCAGGACGAGTTAATGTAATTTGCTTAGTTTTTAATTGTGTCATAGCGTTAAATTATGCCACAGCAAATGCATTAAGGATAAATAGATCTTTTATGGGCAGAAAAGGCGACAGACCTTATTCTTGACCTTATCACGCATTACAAGTAACTTTACACGTTTACAATTTTTTAGCTCACTAAAAAGAACGGCATACATATAAGGGGAACACGTGGAATTAAGTGGTGCCGAGATATTAGTTCAATGTCTCAAAGACGAAGGTGTTGAATACCTTTTCGGGTATCCTGGTGGTGCAGTGCTGCATATCTATGATGCGCTATACAATCAGGAAGATGTCAAACACATTCTGGTTCGACATGAGCAAGCTGCAACGCATGCTGCAGATGGCTATGCTCGTGCCACAGGTAAACCAGGTGTGGTCTTAGTCACGTCTGGTCCCGGCGCTACAAATGCCGTCACCGGTATTGCGACGGCTTATATGGATTCCATTCCAATGGTGGTTATCACTGGACAGGTCAGCACTGCGGTTATCGGTAGTGATGCTTTCCAGGAAGTTGATGCGGTTGGCATAACTCGTCCCTGCGTAAAGCATAACTTTTTAGTTAAAGATATTAACGATCTTGCGGAAACAGTAAAAAAAGCATTTTATGTCGCTTCTACTGGTCGTCCTGGCCCTGTCGTTGTTGATGTACCTAAAGACATTACTGATCCAACTGTGAAGGTGCCATATCACTATCCCGATAAAGTGAATATGCGTTCTTATCAGCCAACAGTGAAAGGCCATACAGGTCAGATTAAGCGTGCTGTTGATTTGATGCTATCAGCCAAAAAACCGATGATTTACACTGGTGGTGGTGTAGTCCTAGGTAAAGGTTCAGATGAGTTACGTCAATTTGTTCGTCATCTAGGTTTTCCTATCACTAGTACCTTGATGGGCTTAGGTGCTTATCCTGCCAGCGACAAACAGTTCCTTGGCATGTTGGGTATGCACGGTACATACGAAGCGAATATGGCGATGCATGATTGCGATGTTTTGATCGCTATCGGTGCACGTTTTGATGACCGGGTGACAGGTAAAATTGCCGAGTTTTGCCCGCATGCTCAAATCATTCATGTCGATATTGATCCGTCTTCAATATCCAAGACAATTACTGTTGATATTCCTATTGTTGGAAGTGTTCCTGATGTATTACAGGAAATGAACCACTTACTCAAAAACAGCAATAAAAAGCCACAGAAAAAAGCGGTGGAAGAGTGGTGGAATATCATTGAAGGTTGGCGTTCGAAGCAATGCATGAGTTATGACCGCAATAGTGACAAAATTAAGCCACAAGCGGTTGTTGAGTTACTTCATGAAATCACGAAAGGCGAAGCTTATGTCACCTCTGATGTAGGCCAACATCAAATGTGGGCTGCTCAGTATTATGGATTTGATGAGCCAAACCGCTGGATTAACTCGGGTGGTCTAGGCACGATGGGATTCGGTTTGCCTGCTGCTATGGGCGTTCAGTTAGCATACCCTGAGAGTACGGTGATTTGTGTGACTGGCGAAGGTAGCATCCAGATGTGTATTCAGGAATTATCTACCTGTCTGCAGTATGGCCTTCCCGTTAAAATTGTTGCACTGAACAATCGTTATTTGGGAATGGTTCGTCAATGGCAGGAGTTTTTCTACGAAAATCGCTATTCGCACTCCTACATGGAGTCGCTGCCTGATTTCGTGAAGTTAACAGAAAGCTATGGTCATGTCGGTATTCGTATCGAGAAACCGGAGGACCTTAGAGCTGAGTTGGAACGTGGTTTTGCGATGAAAGATCGTCTGGTGTTCTTTGATATCGTTACTGACCAAACAGAAAACGTATACCCAATGATTGCTCAAGGTAAGGCGCATAATGATATGCATATGTCACCCTATAGCGCACCTGCACAAGATTCAGAAAGGGAGCTGTCGTAACCATGCGTCATATTATTTCTATCCTGATTGAAAATGAAGCAGGGGCCTTATCTCGTGTGGCAGGGTTGTTTTCTGCGCGTGCATATAACATCGAATCATTAACGGTGGCGCCAACAGAGGATCCATCATTATCCCGTATGACCATTGTCACGACAGGCACTGATCGCATCATCGAGCAGATTGTGAAGCAATTGAATAAATTGATCGATGTGGTAAAACTAATGGATTTGACCGAAGGGCCTCACATTGAACGTGAAATGATGCTGATAAAAGTCAAAGCAGCCACCATGGCTCAGAGAGAAGATGTGAAACGTCTGTGTGATATTTTTCGAGGCCACATTATTGATGTGACTTCATCGACCTATACCATTGAATTGACAGGTGCTGTAAGCAAATTGGATTCTTTTATTGAAGCACTTGCTGAACATAAAATTATTGAAACTGTCCGTTCAGGTGTCACAGGAATTGCTCGCGGCGAGAAAAGCTTGCACCTGTAAACTGAATTTATATTCGTTCAAGAAAATCTAAGGAATTCAATCATGAGTTTGAACATTTATTACGATAAAGATTGTGACTTGTCTATTATCCAAGGCATGAAAGTGACAATCGTTGGTTATGGTTCACAAGGCCATGCCCATGCCTGCAACCTGAAAGACTCAGGTGTAGATGTCACTGTTGCTTTACGTGCTGGCTCTTCATCTATTGCTAAAGCTCAAGCTGCTGGGCTGACTGTTTCTGACAATGTCGGTGAAGCAGTGAAAGGTGCTGATTTGGTGATGATTTTGACACCAGATGAGTTCCAATCTCAATTATACAAACAAGAAATCGAACCTAACCTGAAAAAAGGCGCTGTTTTAGCTTTTGCTCACGGCTTCGCTATTCTTTACAACCAGATTCTGCCGCGTGAAGATCTTGATGTCATCATGATTGCACCAAAAGCACCTGGCCACACTGTACGTAGTGAGTTTGTTAAAGGTGGTGGTATTCCTGACTTAATCGCTGTAGAGCAAGATGCTTCAGGCAAGGCGAAAGATATTGCTCTATCATACGCATCAGGTGTAGGCGGCGGTCGTACTGGCATCATCGAAACAACATTCCGTGATGAGACTGAAACAGACTTATTCGGTGAACAGGCAGTCTTATGTGGTGGCGCTGTTGAGCTTGTCAAAGCAGGTTTTGAAACGCTGACTGAAGCAGGTTATGCACCAGAAATGGCTTACTTTGAATGTCTGCATGAGTTGAAACTCATTGTTGATCTGATGTACGAAGGCGGTATCGCTAATATGAATTATTCGATCTCGAATAATGCTGAATATGGTGAATACGTCACAGGTCCACGTGTCATTAACGAAGAAAGCCGCTGGGCAATGCGTGAAGCATTGAAAAACATCCAGGAAGGTAAATACGCAAAACAATTCATTCAAGAAGGTCAAAGTGGCTATCCTGAAATGACAGCCATGCGTCGTATCAATGCTGAGCACCCAATCGAACAAACAGGTGCAAAATTGCGTTCAATGATGCCTTGGATTCAAAAAATTGTTGATAAGTCTAAAAACTAATCAGCATATTGATTGAAAAAAGACGGGGGCGGTTGTGAAAACAATCGCCCCCGTTTTGTTTGTGTGCCTTAGCTGTCATAATGTAGAACCGAAACAATAGGAGCGTGTTAGTTATGGTTAATAGTGAAAAGCCACAAAATCGTGGTATCTATCTACTACCGAATTTATTCACGACAGCGGGGCTCTTTGCTGGATTTTATGCCATTGTTGCCGGCATTCGTGGTGACTTTGAGACAGCTGCTATTGCTATATTTATTGCGATGATCATGGATGGATTAGATGGTCGTATCGCCAGAATGACCAACACTCAAAGTGCATTTGGCGCAGAATATGACAGTCTAGCCGATATGGTCTCATTTGGTATGGCGCCTGCCTTGGTGATTTTTCAGTGGTCTCTGACTGATATGGGCAAGTTCGGCTGGATGGTTGCGTTCATATATGCAGCCTGTGGTGCATTGCGACTAGCCAGATTTAATACCCAGATAGGTACACAAGATAAACGTTATTTCCAAGGTCTACCAAGTCCTGCTGCGGCCGCCATCATTGCTGGTTGGGTATGGGCAGGCACGAGCAATGATTTCAGTGAGAGCATGATTGCTATTTTCACCATACCAATTACTTTCGGAGCGGCTATACTTATGGTCAGCTCAATGCGCTATCACAGTTTTAAAGAGCTTGATTTACGAAACCGAGTACCTTTTGTTGTAATGCTGGTACTGGTACTTATTTTTGCTCTGGTGGCTATTGACCCACCTACCATTTTGTTTAGCGTATTTTTAATTTACGGTTTATCCGGTCCTGTTTTTACATTGCTTAAACTGCGTCAACATCGTTCTGAGCGTGCGCAGGCTAAAGAAGACTAATAAATAATATAAAGAAGACTAATAAATAATAATTTAATAATCTGGTTCACACATTTATGACTGACAAGCTAATAATTTTTGATACGACATTACGTGACGGTGAGCAAAGCCCGGGCGCATCGATGACAAAAGATGAGAAAGTCCGCATTGCCAAGGCACTTGAGCGCATGCGTGTAGATGTTATTGAGGCTGGATTTCCTATCGCCAGTACAGGTGACTTTGAAGCTGTACAAGCTGTAGCTAAAGCAGTTAAAGATAGTCGTATTTGTGGTCTGTCCCGAGCATTAGATGCAGATATCGACAGAGCCGGTGAAGCGCTTAAATTAGCTAATGCGTCACGCATTCATACCTTTATTGCAACATCACCTATTCACATGAAAATGAAACTGCGTATGGAACCTGAACAGGTAATAGAAAATGCAGTTCGCGCAGTCAAGCGTGCTCGTCAATATACAGATGACGTCGAGTTTTCTCCTGAAGATGCCGGTCGAAGTGAAACAGACTTTCTGTGCCAAATCCTTGAGGCGGTCATTGATGCTGGGGCATCCACACTAAATATACCCGACACAGTAGGGTACAACTTGCCACATCAATTTGGCTCATTGATTTCAACATTACGTGAACGCATACCAAATGCAGACAAAGCCATCTTCTCCGTGCATTGTCACAATGATCTGGGCTTGGCTGTTGCAAACTCTTTGTCAGCAGTGATGAATGGTGCACGGCAAGTTGAATGCACTATCAATGGTTTGGGTGAACGGGCTGGTAATGCTGCCTTAGAAGAAGTCGTGATGGCAGTCAGAACGCGTCAGGATATGTTCCCATGTGATACTGGTATTGATACGCAGCATATTTTATCGGCATCACGATTAGTGTCTGGTATCACAGGGTTTGTTGTACAACCAAATAAAGCTATCGTTGGCGCCAATGCTTTTGCTCATGAATCAGGCATCCATCAAGACGGTGTTCTGAAAAATCGTGAAACCTATGAAATCATGCGCGCAGAAGATGTCGGTTGGAATACCAATAGAATGGTACTTGGCAAGCACTCTGGCCGAAATGCTTTCCGTAGCCGCCTGCAAGAACTTGGTATTGAGTTAACCTCTGAAACTGATCTAAATGCCGCATTTACTCGTTTTAAAGAATTAGCGGATAAAAAGCATGAGGTATTTGATGAGGATATTCAGGCACTGGTTAGTGATACCGTTGCGACTGCAGATGAGCGTGTCAGTCTAATTTCATTGAAGGTCTATAGTGAAACAGGTGAAACACCCTTTGCCACTGTCACATTGTCCGTTGATGGTCGAGAAGTGCAGACACAAATGAGTGGTGGAGGCCCTGTTGATGCTGCTTATAAAGCGATTGAGTCAATTGTGCAAAGTCAAACAGAATTACAGCTCTATTCAGTGAACAGTATCACTACCGGTACTGATGCTCAGGGCGAGGTCAGTGTAAGACTTGAGAAAGGTGGACGGATAGTCAGTGGGCAAGGTGCGGATACGGATATCGTTATTGCATCCGCCAAAGCTTACCTGAACGCTTTGAACAAAATCTTAAGTCCTGTTGATAGAGCTCATCCTCAAGTCTAATGGCACTGACTGAATATCAATACTCAGTCTTGACTGAAATGGGTATACCCGTTTGGACAAAACGTCAGAGCAAAAGTACTCAGGATATAGCGTCTACTGAGACCATACCTGCAGACACTCTACAGACTCAGGAGCAGAAAATTCCTGATGATGTGCAAGTCGTTCTTGTCGTTGAAGCGACGGCATTAAACGCTGTAGAACGACGTTTATTAACAAGCATTCTAAAATCAGTGGGGCTAGATAACAGACGTCAATACATAATTGCCTCATCAGAAGTCGTGAGATTGAGTCCAGATGAGCTTAATAGCAAAATAATTCTCACAATGATGAAGAGTGAACAGCGTTTGCCTGAAGGTATTGATGCTGTTCAACTTCCATCGTTAGAAGCTATGATAAGGCAGCCTTCATTGAAAGCGGTTGCCTGGCAACAGCTAAAAACTCACGGTAACGCTTTAAATTAACGGACAAGGCTATGGTTTCTCCAAGAGTAATGACGGATAAGGACTTGCAACTTGTCCATAATATAGAGTGCTCTGCAAATCAGTTTCCGTGGACGCTTAAGAACTTTTCGGATAGTCTTGATGCCGGACATTATGCATGGGTCTATTCTGATACGTATGATGTGGTACTGGGCTACGCCATTTTGCAGTTAGTCCTCGATGAAGCACATCTTCTGAACCTTTGTGTCAGACCAGATATGCAAAGACAAGGATATGGTCGTTTCATTTTAGAACATATCATTGATTTTTCTAAAGCACGATCAGCTTCGATTGTGGTTTTAGAAGTTAGAGAGTCAAATAAAAAAGCACAAAATCTCTATGAGCAGTTAGGTTTTAACGAAATGTCTGTCCGCAGAGGTTATTACCCGGCTGAAAATGGTAGAGAAGATGCAATATTGATGGGGTTGGATTTATCCATGTTATCGATTTTCGGTGATGTGTAAGTAAACTCAAACGGGTAGCACTTGATATCATCTGAGTGCTCTTTTAGAATAATTGACTCAATTACTCGGTTATTTTTCACATATTAGGAGATAAAAATATGGCTTATGAATTGCCACCACTTCCGTATGCTAAGGATGCATTAGAACCAACCATTTCAGCAGAAACGCTTGAATATCACTATGGTAAACATCACCAAACTTATGTGACTAACTTAAATAACTTGGTACCGGGTACTGAATTTGAAGGTAAGTCATTAGAAGAAATTATCACAAAAGCTTCTGGCGGTATCTTCAACAACGCTGCACAAGTTTGGAACCACACTTTTTACTGGAACTGCATGACACCGAATGCGAAAGGCGCACCTGAAGGTGACCTCGCTGCAGCTATCGACAGTACGTTTGGTTCGTTTGATGAGTTCAAAGAAACTTTCAGTAAATCAGCTGCAACAAACTTCGGCTCTGGCTGGACTTGGTTAGTAAAAAATGCTGATGGTAGTATCGCTATTGTTAATACAAGCAATGCCGGTTGCCCATTAACTGATGGTCAAAAACCACTATTGACTGTCGATGTTTGGGAACACGCATATTACATTGATTTCCGCAATGCACGTCCTAAATACCTGGAAGCTTTCTGGGGATTAGTAAACTGGGACTTTGTCGCAGAAAACTTTGCTAACTAATAAGTCGTGACTTAGAGTAAATTTGTTTATTACTCTATAACATTATAAAATACACGATTTTTGATAAATGGCAGTTTCATTTGAAACTGCCATTTTTCGTTTATTGGCCTTAAAAAGCCGTTTTTTTTAATGCCGTCAGGGCAAGGAGTACAAGCCATGACAGAATCGGTCATGCCCACATACGGACGTCTAGACGTCACTTTTAGTGAAGGTAAAGGCGCTTGGTTAACTGATACAGATGGAAAACGCTATCTCGATGCGTTAAGCGGTATTGCTGTATGTAATCTGGGGCATTGCCATCCTGCGGTGACGCGAGCTATTCAGCATCAGGCTGAAACATTAGTGCACACCTCTAATATGTACCATATCGCGTTACAGGAAAAACTGGCTGATAAGTTGACCGCTTTGTCTGGAATGGAGCAGGTGTTTTTTTCTAACTCTGGTGCAGAAGCCAATGAAGCTGCCATAAAAATTGCCCGTAAATATGGCCACAGTAAAGGTATCGATAAGCCTGTAGTAATAGTAATGGATGGCAGTTTCCATGGACGCACCATGGCAACATTGTCGGCTACAGGCAATGCAAAAGTCCAAGTAGGTTTTGATCCACTCGTTCCTGGATTTGTTCGTGTTCCATATAACGATCTTGATGCTTTACGAATGGCAATTGGTCATTGGCCTGAGGCTGTAGCGGTCTTGCTTGAGCCTGTTCAGGGTGAGGGTGGTATCAAAATTCCTGATGCTGAGTATTTGGCAGGTGTGAGAGCCATCTGCACTCAACGCAAACTCTTAATGATGCTGGACGAAGTCCAAACAGGTATCGCGAGAACCGGGAAGTGGTTTGCCTATCAGCATAATGATGGCTTAATACCGGATGTGATGACCTTGGCCAAAGGTCTAGGTAACGGTATGCCAATTGGTGCTTGCCTTGTTGCTGGTAGTGCTGTGGGGATTCTACAGGCTGGTAACCATGGTTCTACGTTTGGCGGTAATCCTCTTGCATGTAGTGCAGCATTGAGTGTTTTAGATACGATTGAACAAGAAGGGGTGTTAGGTCATGTGAATGACCTAGGCAAGCAAATGCTGACGGCTTTCCAAAAACAACTTGTCGGTAAGCCTGGCGTAAAGGACGTACGTGCTCATGGTTTTATGTTAGGTATAGAGTTAACTATGCCTTGTGCTGAATTAGTTAAAAAAGCGTTAGCCGATGGATTATTAATCAATGTCACCGCTGATTCAGTTATTCGTCTACTACCACCACTCATCATTAACTCTGAAGAAGCATCCATGATTGTGGAAAAAGTAAGTAAGCTTGTACTCGATTTTTTATCATCACAACAGGTTGAGAGTGTAGCCTAGCAATGAGACATTTTTTGACATTAAAAGACCTGACTTCAGAAGAGCTACAAGCATTAATCAATCGCGCATCTGAACTCAAAAAAATGCAGCATCAAGGCGAAATTTATCAGCCTTTAAAGAATAAAGTGCTAGCGATGATATTTGAAAAATCATCTACTCGCACACGCGTATCGTTTGAGTCAGCCATGATTCAGTTTGGCGGTGGCTCTATTTTCTTGTCGCCAGATGACACTCAGCTTGGACGAGGTGAACCAGTAGAAGACTCAGCACGCGTGATTTCTTCTATGGTTGATGCGGTGATGATACGTACATTTGAACACGCCAAGCTAGAAACATTTGCAAAGTATTCTTCAGTCCCTGTTATTAATGCGTTGACTGATGATTTCCACCCATGCCAATTATTAGCTGATATGCAAACTTATCAGGAACATCGTGGTTTCATCAAAGGTAAGAAAGTGGTCTGGATTGGGGATGGCAATAATATGTGTCATTCATACATTAACGCTGCACAGCAATTTGGGTTTGAATTACATATAGCAACGCCAGCAGGATACGAGCCTAAGTCTGAAGTTGTGTCTGCTGTTGAAGCGAAAATCGAGTTATTTAACAGTGCTGCTGAGGCTGCTAAAGATGCCGACCTAGTCGTCACCGATGTGTGGGCGAGCATGGGACAAGAGGAAGAGCAACGCAAACGAGAGCAAGCCTTTGCCGATTTCCAAGTGAATAACGACATTATGAAAGTAGCTGCAAAAGATGCTTTATTTATGCATTGTTTGCCAGCTCATCGTGGTGAAGAAGTGACCGCTGAAGTGATTGATGGTGATCAAAGTGTTGTCTGGGACGAAGCAGAGAATCGTCTGCATGCCCAAAAAGCATTATTAGAATTTTTATGTGCGGATAGAGCTTAGTTTAACTAAGCTCTTTTTCTAAGGCTGTCAGACGCTCCAGTGTGCCAATATCTGACCACTGCCCTTTATAGAGTTCTCCAGTCATCCTGTTATCTTGTATCACTTTCTCGAAAATAGGCTTAAGTGCTTTACGTTCAACCTGTAAGTGTTTAAATAATCTTGGATGGTAAAGTCCCATTCCACTAAACGTGAACTTTTTATTTCCTGAAAGCATCACACAGCCATTTTCGGCGAGTGCAAAATCGCCATCAGCATTGTGCTCTGGGTTATTCACCATGACTAAATGGCAGTCACAATTATGCTGAAGTGAATACTTTGCCAAGTTAGAAAAATCATAGTCAGTCCATATATCACCATTGACTACGATAAATGGCTCATCCCCCAATAAAGGTAATGCCTGAGCTATACCGCCTGCAGTTTCTAAACTACCTTCATTTTCCGGTGAATACGTGATGCGGCAACCATAGCGTTCACCAGTTCCTAGAGCGACAGGGAATTGCTCGCCCAGATGAGCATAATTAATCACAATCTCATCAACACCAGCTGCCACTAGATTTTCAATAAGGTATTCAATCAGTCTTTTTTTTCCTGCTTTTACAAGCGGTTTAGGAGTGTGATCTGTTAATGGTCGTAAACGTTCACCGCGACCAGCTGCTAAAATCATTGCTTTCATTTAATTGCCACTATTTCTGGGGTGTTACTCATAAATTCATATAAAGGAGCAAGCGCTTCATAACGTTCACAGACGTCAAAAACATATTGAAGAGTTAATGGTAAGTCATTGAGGTAATTAGCTTTACCATCACGATAGTTTAGGCGGCAAAAGATACCAAGCACCTTAAGGTGGCGCTGTAAACCTGTCATATCGAACCAACGTTGCAAGTGATGACTTTCCTCATAATTTAGCAACTTAGCCTCAATGGCCACTGATTTATAATACTCAAGCCATGACTGTTGTTGTTCATACGGCCACTGAATGTAGCAGTCTTTTAGTAAAGACACGAGATCATAGCTAATGGGACCAATAACGGCATCTTGAAAATCTATAATGCCAAGTGAGTTCTCTTTACATACCATCAGATTTCGACTGTGATAATCACGATGCACAAAGCACACTGGTTGATGTTTAATTTCTTCGATTAAAAAATCGTAGATAATTGATAATGACTCCGGTGCTTTGATGGATAAATGTCTACCTAAAAACCAATCTGGAAACAGTGACATTTCATCACGTAATTTTTTTTCATCGTATAGCGGTAATCCAGCCGTTGCCTCTTGTGGCCTGGACTGTTGCATTTTAACCAGTTCATCAATCGCTGCACGATAGAGTATGTCTGAATTCCCGTGTGCTAATGCTTTCAAAAATGAAATATCACCCAGATCACTCAGCATCAGAAAACCGTTATCTTCATCCTTGTGGAAAATGTGGGGCACTGCAACATCAAACTTTGCAAGAAACTCATCAATATTGATAAAACTACTTATATTTTCATGCTCAGGTGGGGCGTCCATCAGAATATATGTATCGTTAACTGTGTGTAGCCGAAAGTATCGTCTAAAGCTGGCATCACTTGAAGCAACAGTAATGCTGAATGGCTCATCAGGGAATAGTTTTTTTACCCAATCAGTAAGCTGATTAAGTCGGTTATCATCGGTTGTGTTAATCATTTAATGTTTTACTCGAATATATGACACAGTTTTTTTGAGTGAATCAGGTATTGAATTGCACTTTATTTAGCTGTGTAAAAGTCATGCATGAAAATTATGCTGTTCTGGCGTATTATCGGGAATTATTTCCTGCTGGTTGAGTCAATCAATATTCATAACTCAACATAGTATTTGCAACAATGGAGTCGCCATGAAAAAAATTTTAGTATCTGCTTTATTAATAACAGCCTCATCAGTTGTCCTTGCACAAGAGTATGTCACACCTGCTGATATGCCAGAACAAGCACAAACAAAAATGTATTCTATTTTGACTGACTACAATAAATGTATGATGCAAGGACATCTAACTAGCAACTATCAAGGCAACAATCCACAAGAAGCCGCACAAAGTATTTTGCAGAGTTGTGAAACACACCTTGATGAATTGAAAACGCATTTATCATCAAATAATGTTGAAACAAGTCTTGTTGAAGGTATGGCCAAATCGATGCGCTCTAAAGCAGCTCGTCAACTGATGACAAAAACAATGAACAACTATGCGGCTCAGGCATCAGCAATGGCAAATGCTGAAAAACTGAAACAACAACCAGAAAATCAAGAATAATCGATATCCACTACTCATTGGGTTGAAGAATATCGACACCTTCGTTACTCAACAACTCAATGAGTTTTATGAGTGGTAGACCTATCAAGCTATTAGGATCATCACCCTCTAAATGACTGAATAAACTGATCCCGAACCCTTCGGATTTAAAGCTGCCCGCACATTGGTAGGGTTTTTCTTGATTCAGATAGTATTCAATCTGCTTTTCCGTTAACTCTCGAAAATGTACAGTGAATGGCTCAACAATATGCTGCATTGTCTGATTTTCAGCATTGTACAAGGCAAGGCCAGTATAAAAAGTGACGGATTTTCCTGAAGCCATCATTAATTGCTGAATCGCTGTCTGATGGTTACCTGGTTTACCCAAAATATTGCCATCCGCAACAGCAACCTGATCTGAACCGATAATGAGTGCTTGCGGATAGGTTTCAGCAATGACCCGTGCTTTTTCTTGAGCCAGTCGCTCGACTAATGCCGGTGCTGACTCACCTTCCAGCTGTGTCTCGTCAATATCAGGTGAATGCTGAATGAAATTAATCTGCAGCTTTTTAAGTAGTTCAGCTCTGAAAGGTGAGCTTGATCCAAGAATAAGAGTTTGTATCATGATTATAAAATTTTAAGTGATAACGGTTGGCGCTGTTCTGCCTGTCAGTTCAGTAATTTTGGCTAGTTCATCAGCGAGTTGAATAAGATCAGCTAGTGCGAATTGCGTGTCATTGTTTAATTGTTCAGGATCATCTTGATAGGATTCAATATAAACCCGTAAGGTGGCACCCTCAGTACCTGTCCCAGATAGCCGGAAAATGATTCTGTCACCGCCCTCAAAACCGATACGAATACCTTGTTTTTCTGCAACACTATCGTCAATTGGATCATGGTAACTGAAGTTATCTGCATAACTAACGATACGCTCACCAAGCTGCTGTTTAGGTAATGTCGTTAGTTGAAGCTGTAGGTGTTCAATCAGGGCTTCTGCTTGTTCAGTGGGTACACCTTCATAATCATGTCGAGTGTAGTAATTACGTCCAAATGTTAACCAATGTTGATTAACTAATTCCGCCACCGATTGTTGTTTCACGGCCAGAATATTGAGCCAGAAAAGTACAGCCCATAAGCCATCTTTTTCACGAATGTGATTAGAACCTGTGCCAAAGCTCTCTTCGCCACATAAAGTCACGCGGTTTGCATCAAGCAAGTTACCAAAGAATTTCCAGCCAGTCGGCGTTTCAAAGCACTCAACCCCTAATTTTTCGGCTACGCGGTCTGCAGCCTGACTGGTTGGCATGGAACGAGCAATACCAGTGATACCATTTTTATATGCTGGTACGAGCTGAGCATTGGCCGCAAGAATAGCCAAGCTGTCAGAAGGGGTCACAAAAAATTGTTTCCCCAGGATCATATTGCGATCACCATCGCCGTCTGAGGCAGCACCAAAATCCGGGGCGTTATCTGAGAATAACTCGGTCACAAGTTCTTCAGCATAGGTTAGGTTCGGATCTGGGTGGCCATTACCAAAATCAGGTAATGGAATGCCGTTTATGACAGTCCCTTTAGGTGCTCCCAGCAAGTTTTCTAATATCTCAATGGCGTAGGGTCCGGTGACCGCATGCATTGCATCAAATCGCATTGAAAAATCGCTTGTGGTGATAAATGTTTTGATTTTTGGAAAATCAAAAATAGACTGCATTAACTGTGCATAATCTGAGACGGGATCAATCACTTCAACTGTCATTGAGCCCAGCGTTTGCTGCCCTAATTTGTGAAGTGCAATATCGGCTGCATTAGAGATTTTATATTCAGTAATTTCAGCAGAATGTTCATAAATTTTACTAGTAATTGATTCCGGGGCAGGCCCACCATTACTGGTGTTAAATTTGATACCAAAGTCACCATCAATACCTGCCGGATTGTGGCTTGCCGACAAAATCAAACCGCCAAACGCTTTGTATTTCCGGATAACACATGACGCGGCAGGTGTAGAGAGAATACCATTCTGACCGACCCAAACATGCGAAAAACCATTAGCTGCAGCCATTTTTAGAATGATTTGTATCGCCGTTTGATTGTAATAGCGACCGTCACCACCAACCACTAAGGTTTTATCCTCACAATCACCTAGCGCATTAAAAGTGGATTGAATAAAGTTTTCCAGATAATGAGATTGCTTAAAGACACTGACTTTTTTTCGTAAACCTGAAGTGCCCGGTTTTTGTCCTTCGAATGGGCTGGTATTGATCGTCGAGATTGGCATAAAGCTTTCCTAAAATGAGTTATGTGAGCATCATAAATACTAAACTCACGTTACTTGAATTGAATCCACTATACTAAGTCCATGAATAAGCCTCAACACATTGATAAAGCCCAATTGATGCGTATAGCCACCTATGCATCTGTTGTTACGGCTATTACTCTGATAATCGTTAAGCTATTTGCTTGGTTTCTCACTGACTCGGTGAGCATTCTGGCAACACTTGTTGACTCGAGTCTTGATGTGCTCGCATCTGTTTTGAATATGATTGCTGTGCATCATGCGTTACAGCCCGCAGACAGAGAACATCGTTTCGGACATGGCAAGGCAGAGTCTCTGGCCGGACTGGGCCAATCTATGTTCATCGCAGGCTCAGCCGGCATACTGCTTCTTCAGGCTATAAACCGATTGTTTAAACCTGAAGCTATGGAGCAGGGTATGACCATCGGAATCACTGTGATGGTGTTTTCTATCATCGCCACGTTTGCGTTGATGGTATTCCAGAACTACGTGATAAAACAAACGGACTCGACGGCAATCAAAGCTGATGCCTTACATTACAAAACCGACTTACTGGTCAATGGTGGTGTTATTCTGGCGCTTGTATTGAGTCTGAATGGTTGGACATTATCAGATCCGCTTATCGCTATTGCTATTGCCTTATTCATATTACACAGTGCATGGGGGATTGTAAGAGAGTCGATTGATTTACTAATGGATCATGAGTTGCCTGATAATGAACGAGAAAAAATTAGTGCACTGATTTTAAAACATCCTCAAGCGCGTGGCTTACATGATCTTCGTACACGACGATCGGGGACAACAGTGTTTATTCAACTTCATCTTGAATTGGATGAAACATTGAGTTTGAGGCAAGCTCACGACATTGCGGATGCACTTGAACGAGAGATAGCTGATTTGTTTGATGAAGCGGAAGTCATCATTCATGAAGATCCTATTACACATTTACCGCTGTAGCCTTAACATAAAATGAATACAATACAACGATGATTTCGTATAATTAGTACACAACAATATTGAGGCCAGTACGATTATTAATTTAGATTTATCCATTCAAGTAGCCATTGCTACAGCGATTTTTTTCCTGTTGTGTATTGCACTCATCATTAGACGTAAAAGAAAGCGTTCTTTTTACTCTCGCAAATTAGAGCGCGCATTACAGACTGTCAAAAAAGAAGAAGCAAAATCGATAATCATTCCTGACGGGTTGGGGGGAATGATTGAAATTGAACGTTTAGTATTGATTGAACAAGGATTGTTAATTATTGAAACTTATCCCATGTCAGGTCACTTGTTTGGGGCTGATCATATCGATCAATGGACCCAGATCATTGATGGCAGAAGTTTTAAATTTACTAACCCACTGCATAGAATCTATAACTCCAAACACGCACTTCAGACACTGGCACCGAAGATTCCTATTTTTTGCCGAATCGTGTTTTCTGAAAATAGTAACTTTCCAAAAGGCAAACCCGAGGAGGTGTCTGTCATTGATAGTTTGAGTGACGACCTCAAAAGTCTTTCTGAATATCCCAGTATAAATCAACAAGGGCAGATTGCCTGGGAGCGTATTATCCGAGTTGCACGGACTGATGGACAGTCATTATTAAGGGATGTTTGAACCATGATGGATACAAAACCGCTTGTTCTCGCTATTTCATCTCGCGCCTTATTTGACTTGGATGAAAGTCATCGCATCTATGAAGATCAGGGCACAGAAGCTTATTGTCGCTATCAAATAGAAAATGAAGATGTCCCCTTAGCGCCAGGCGGTGCCTTTAGTCTGGTACGTAAATTACTCGCGTTAAATGACAACAACCCAAACACACCCAAGGTTGAGATTATTTTATTGTCTCGCAATAGTGCTGATACGGGGCTTCGTGTTTTTAATTCTATTCAACATCATGGATTAGCCATTACCCGCGCAGTATTTACATCTGGAAGCAGTCCGTATCGTTATGTGGCGCCGTTTAATGCACATTTATTTTTATCAACCAGTCCTGAGGATGTCGGAATGGCGTTAGAAGCAGGTATTGCTGCTGCGACAATTCTGCCTTCACACATTAGGAATAATAATGATAGCGATCAACTTAGAATTGCATTTGATGGTGATGCCGTTCTGTTCTCTGACGATTCGGAGCGAATTTTCAAAGAAAAGGGATTAAAAGCATTTACTGAAAATGAACAACAGACCGCACGTGAACCTCTGCCTGGTGGGCCGTTTAAAGATTTTTTAATGGCGCTAAATCAAATTCAGACGGAATATGGTGAAAATGCTTCACCGATCAGAACAGCACTGGTAACTGCGCGATCTGCACCAGCACATGAACGTGTTATCAGAACCCTAAGGGCTTGGGAGATCCGTATCGACGAAGCAATATTTTTAGGTGGCATGGACAAAGGACCATTTTTGAAATCATTTGGCGCTGACATATTTTTTGATGATCAAGAAAAGCATTGTCAATCTGCGCTTGAGCATGTCGCTACAGGCCATGTGCCACATGGTGTAGCTAATCAGAAAAAGTCTTTGGATTAATATTGAATGGTAAACACTGCGCTATCTGATTGGGTCAAACAACTTAGTGAAGTGGATATGCCGATCTTTTCGGGAACGGTTGCCAACGTCACAAAAGCTCTAAATAGCGGAAAAAGTTCAGCGTCAGATGTCGCCAATATTATTCTTCAAGATGCCTCTTTGACCAGCCGGGTTTTAAAAGCGGTGAATACTGTTCATTTCAATCCAACAAAGCACAGTATCAGTACGGTATCTCGTGCAGTCATGGTCATGGGCTTTGAGCAAATCAAGGTCTTAACCCTGTCAATGGCCCTGATTGACAATTTACAAGCAGGTGAACAGCGTACACAACTGATACAAGAAATGGCATTTGCTTTTCATGCTGCTACTCAGGCACGAGAATTTGCTAAGCATTTAAAGCGCAATGATGCTGAAGATATCTTTATAGCAACGTTACTTTCGCGTCTGGGCTATATGGCTTTTTGGGCATTTGCTGATAAAGAAAGTCAGGTCTTACTCAATGATTTACAAAAAGGTAATGAATCCACCCAAGCAGAACTGAAGGTCTTAGGGTTCAGGATTGTCGACTTAACCAAAGCTTTGTGTCATGACTGGGCTTTAGGCGATTTGCTGAATGATTATCTTAATAACCAATTATCAGAAAAAAATACCCAGCTTATTTCATTAGCCATTGATGTGGCTGAATCTGCCCAGCATGGCTGGAATGAAGCTGAGCTTGAGCTTGTCGCGATACAGGCTTCAAGTATCTGTGAGCTTTCAATTGAAAAAGCGAAAAACCTGGTTCTATTAAATGTCAATAAAGCAAAAGAACTCACTATTTTATACGGTAGCGAGCAAATAAGCCGTGCTATACAGCTCCCAGATTACTTAGATGAGCATCATGAAAAGACAGATGTGCCCGACGTTAATAATCATAATAAAAAGTTGGAAGCTGATTTTGATTACCTGATGAAAGTATCTCAGGAAATGGTACAAGCCCTTGAAGACATACCATTACCCTCGATTAACATCATGCTTGAGATGACTCTAGAAGGATTGATACGTGGCTTAGCCATGGATCGAGCCATATTCATGATATTGAATGAGGCTAAAACTGACTTAATTTGTAAGTCAGTTTTAGGTGAGCAGACAGAATATCTCAAACAGCGATTAACCATCACTTTAGACAAGAATCCAGCTTTTAGTCAATGCGTAGAGCAGCGCCATGCCGTATTTTTATCAGTTGACGAAGCAGGTCAGCTTTCCAAGCAGATACAAACCACATTAGGTAATCCGCCGCATTTGCTTATGCCTGTCGTGGTTAAAAACAAAGTTATTGGTATTTTTATGGCTGATCGACATCAAACTCAGCGAGAAATTTCTCAACAAGAATTCATTGCATTTCAGCAGTTTTGCCAACAAACAAACATGGGAATTAGTTTTTTAGCAATTCAAGGCTAGTTTTATCGGAATGTTATCGCTATAATAGCCGACTTCTTTCAGGCATCAGGCATGTCTGATAAATAAATATGCGAGAGTGGCGGAATTGGTAGACGCGCTGGATTTAGGTTCCAGTAGGGTAACCTGTGAGAGTTCGAGTCTCTCCTCTCGTACCATTACTACAAATAGGCGGATGGCGAAACCGCCATGCCTAAATCCCCATGTTTGAGGTTAGAGAATGCAAGTTACTGTAGAAAACGTGAGCGAACTTGGTCGCCGTATGACCGTCACAGTCGAAGATGCCAATATCGAACAAGCAGTACAGGATCGCCTTAAGTCAATTAGACCTAATGTGAAAATGGCCGGTTTCCGTCCAGGTAAAGTACCGATGAACATGGTCGCGAAAACACACGGTCCATCAGCTCGTCGCGAAGTAATCGACTCTCTTGTACAAGAAAGCATGCGTGAAGCCTTCACTCAAGAAGGAATCAACCCAGCAAGTCCTCCTCATATAGATAGCATGGATGAAAAAGGCAGCAACTTCATCTATACACTCAACTATGAAGTCTTCCCTGAAGTAGACAATGTCAAACTAGACGATATCAACTTGGAAAAAACAGTTGCTGAAGTCACTGATGAAGACGTTGACCGGATGCTTGAAACATTACGCGAACAACGTATGACATGGGAACCTTTAAAACGTGGTGCAAAAGATGGTGATGGCGTCACCATTGATTTTGTTGGCACCATCGATGGTGAAGAATTCCAAGGTGGTAAAGGCCAGGATGTACTTCTTGAGCTTGGTCAGGGCCGTATGTTGCCAGAGTTTGAAGAGCAATTGATTGGCAAAAAAGCGGATCAAGAAGTAGATGTGACATTGACATTCCCTGAAGACTACCGCGCTGAGCATTTACAAGGTAAAGAAGCTAAGTTCGCAGTGACAGTTAAACAAGTCGCTAAGAAAAAGCTACCTAAGCTAGATAAAGAATTTGCAGCACTATGCGGTGTTGAAGAGGGTATTGCCGCATTGAAAAAAGAAGTTCGCGCTAATATGGAACGTGAACTTAAGTCTGCACTAAAAACGTTAAACAAACGCAAAGCGATGGATTCGATAGCAGAAAATAATGACATCGCTCTGCCATCAGCGCCAGTAGAGCGTGAAGCTCAATATCTAGTAGAACAAGCAAAGAACAATCTCCGCAATCAAGGCGTGAATGTCGAAGGCTTGCCATTTAATCCAGATAATTTTAAAGATAATGCAGAAAAACGCGTTAAGTTAAGCCTTTTGATTGGTAAGATTATTTCGGATAACGAAATTCGTCCTGATGAAGATCGCGTTAAAGAAGCTATTGACGCAATTGCTGCGAGCTATGAAGATCCAGAAGAAGTGGTTACTTTCTACATGAACAATCAAGAAAGATTGTCTGAAATTCAAATGACAGTCGTTGAAGACATGGTGGTTGAATGGATTTACGACCATGTTAAAGTAGAAGAGAGTACATCAACATTCTCAGACGTCGTTAATGCAGTGTCTAACTAATTAACAACGCTGATACTGAATGCAGCCCGTACTCATGTGAAATGGGTATGGGCTGTTTTTTTATTGGGACCTTGAAATTAGGATGGTTATGACAAATAAATTTTCTGGTGATGAAACCAGTATGATTCAGAATGCATTGGTACCTATCGTTGTAGAGCAAACATCTCGTGGTGAACGCTCGTATGACATCTTTTCTCGCTTATTAAAAGAACGTGTCATATTTTTAGTTGGTCCGGTAGAAGACCAAATGGCAAATTTGGTTGTTGCACAGTTACTATTTCTTGAATCGGAAAATCCTGATAAAGATATCCATCTATACATTAATTCACCTGGCGGCGCTGTTACAGCTGGCTTGGCAATTTACGATACGATGCAATTTATTAAACCCAATGTCAGCACATTGTGTATCGGACAAGCAGCCAGTATGGGGGCAGTATTGTTAGCCGGTGGTGCTGAAGGCAAACGTTATTGTCTACCTAACTCTCGTATTATGGTTCATCAACCATTAGGCGGATTCCAAGGACAGGCGTCTGACTTTGACATTCATGCAAAAGAGATTCTGAGTATTCGTGATCGTCTAAATGGAATTCTCGCAAAACATACTGGTCAAGATATAGAAGCTATTCGCAAAGATACTGATCGTGATAACTTCATGAATGGTGAACAAGCTGTTGAATACGGCTTAATTGACTCAGTATTGACAAGCCGACCTACAGAATAAGTAGTATTGGTCGATAAAATTTATAGATGACGCGTAAGGTAGTAAAAATATGAGTGACGACAAAAATAACGATGATAAATTGCTTTATTGCTCTTTTTGTGGAAAAAGCCAGCATGAAGTCAAGAAATTAATCGCTGGTCCATCCGTATTTGTGTGTGATGAATGCGTCGAACTATGTAATGACATCATCCGTGAAGAAATGCAGGAAATGGCCACTGAAGAGGCTGAATCAAAACTGCCAACGCCACGTGAAATTAACGAAGCACTTGATAACTATGTTATTGGGCAAGAAAGAGCGAAGCGTTATCTTTCTGTTGCAGTCTACAATCACTACAAACGTCTCCGTACGGCGCACAAGGGAAGTGATGTTGAACTTTCTAAAAGTAATATACTTTTAATTGGTCCGACTGGTAGTGGTAAAACATTGCTAGCAGAAACATTAGCAAGACAGCTAAATGTGCCTTTCACTATGGCTGATGCAACCACCCTGACTGAAGCGGGCTATGTCGGGGAAGATGTTGAAAATATCATTCAAAAGCTTCTACAAAAATGTGACTATGATGTCGACAAGGCTGAAACAGGTATCGTTTATATCGACGAGATAGATAAGATATCTCGTAAATCTGATAATCCATCTATCACACGTGATGTTAGCGGTGAAGGTGTACAACAAGCACTCCTCAAGCTGATTGAAGGCACGATTGCTTCTGTTCCTCCTCAAGGCGGAAGGAAACATCCTCAGCAAGAATTTTTGCAAGTTGACACCAGTAAAATCTTATTTATTTGTGGCGGCGCTTTTGCTGGTCTTGATAAAGTGATCAGAAACCGCACTCAGAAAGGTGGCATAGGTTTTTCTGCTGAAGTGAAAAGTGTTGACGATAATAGACCTTTGAGCGAGTCATTACGAACTGTCGAGCCTGAAGATCTGATTCAGTATGGGCTTATTCCTGAATTTGTAGGTCGCTTACCTGTTGTTGCCACACTGGATGAGCTTGACGAAAAAGCCTTAGTTCAGATTTTGACTGAACCGAAAAACGCGCTAACCAAGCAGTATCAGCAATTATTCAATATGGAAAATGCTGAGCTTGAGTTCAGAGATGATGCATTACGTGCGATTGCAAGGAAAGCAATGGAGAGAAAGACAGGTGCACGTGGGCTCCGTTCGATTATCGAAAATGTCTTACTTGATACCATGTTTGAGCTACCATCAGCCGATAATGTCTCAAAAGTTGTGATTGATGAGAGTGTCATCGCTGGTGAAAATGCACCAATTTTGATTTATGAAGATCAAAATACGGACTTAGCATCCGGCGACAAATAATCGGTCAAACGAACCATTCTGTTTACACACTAAATCAAGCATATTTCTCAATATGCTTGATTTTTTATTGTCTGTCCCCATATTAATTTTATGTTGAAAATTGGGTGTCGACAGACACATGTATGAGGTTTGCCTTAATGGAAAATGAATTAACCACCACTTCTAGCGATAACAGTATGAAGGTTGTCCCCGTTTTACCACTTCGTGATGTTGTCGTATATCCCTATATGGTAATACCGCTTTTTGTAGGGAGAGATAAATCTATCAAAGCCCTCGAACAAGCGACTGACGAGAGTAAACAGATTCTACTGGTGGCTCAGAAAGATTCTTCTGAAGATGCACCTGACACCGACGGTTTATATGAAACCGGCACACTCGCGAATATTTTACAATTATTAAAACTGCCTGACGGCACAGTTAAAGTATTGGTTGAAGGTGTTCAGCGTGCCAGTGTGGCCTACTTCACTAACCATGAAACTCACATAGAGGCTGAAGTCGCGCCGTTCTTAGATGAAGTTGATGACGATAGAGAAGCCGATGTTTTAATGCGGACCTTGCTAGGACAGTTTGAGCAGTACGTAAAACTGAACAAAAAAATACCACCAGAGGTTATTTCGTCGCTTTCCAGTATTGAAGATGTTTCGCGGATGTCTGATACCGTCGCAGCGCATATGACGTTAAAACTTGAAGATAAGCAGCTGTTATTGGAAATGGCGGATGTAAAAGACCGCATTGAAAAATTAATGGCTTTTCTGGAATCGGAAATCGATATTCAGCAGATTGAAAAACGCATTCGTAATCGCGTCAAAAAACAGATGGAAAAAAGTCAG